>QMMS01000055.1 GCA_003647375.1 Deltaproteobacteria bacterium | reverse complement strand
CCGGTTTAAGCTATGTTTAAATCATTTGAGCATTTGATATTTGGATTTGTTTCGTATTTCGATATTCGGATTTAGAATTTATCACACGCTGAATGTGCATAATATTAATCCCTTATAGGGTTGAATCAGTGCCGGGTCCTTTGGACCCTGGTATCTACTTATGTCTCTGGCAACAGATCTTGAAAATGAATGGATATCTGAAAAGGATATTCCAGGTGGGGCCACGTTTTTTCGAGGTCCCCACGCCATTCCAACCGATCTGGTAACCCGGACCTTTCAGAACGATATTGCGGCCTTTGATCGCTGTTGCAGAGCGCTGCGCGGAGAACCTGTGGAAATGGGTGACGCAGCCTTTCGGTTTCAAATTACAGACCATCTTCCGGTGGTGGTGCTGTATTGGCAGGGTGATGAGGACTTTACCCCGGAGGCCCGCATGCTGTTCGATCGATCGATTTGCAGATTTCTTGCGTTGGATGTCGTATTTGCACTGGCGGTCGAAATTTGTATCCGAATCGGTGGTTCTGATAACAAGCGTAGCGCAGGGCTTTAGCCCTGCCGAGAAGGGTTTTGGGCAGAGCTGAAGCTCTGCGCTACATCATACAGCTATAGTAGGAGGTGATACATGAAAGCGAATGTTAACCAACAATGGCGTCTGGCGTCCCGACCCGTAGGACTCATAAAGGAATCTGACTTTGAATGGCGAGAAGAAGCCTTGCCGGTTCCGGGAGATGGAGAATTCCTGGTGCGTATCATCTACTTGTCACTGGATCCCGCCATTCGGGGATGGGTCACAGATGCCAAGTCTTACATGCCACCCGTGGCCCTTGGCGAGGTTATGAGAGGTATCGGCGTCGGGGTCGTGGAGCGGTCCAACCATGCCAAATTTAAAGTCGGGAATCTGGTCCAGGGATTACTGGGATGGCAGGCCTATGCGCTTTCGGATGGCATGGGATTGGTACGCCTGCCCAAGGATGGGGTTCCTGATCTGACAGCCTACCTGGGATTGTTGAGCATGGTCGGCCCGACTGCTTATTTCGGGCTTCTGGATGTCGGCAAGCCCAAGACCGGAGAAACCCTGGTGGTGTCGGCGGCAGCAGGGGCCGTGGGGTCCATCGTCGGACAGATCGGAAAAATCAAAGGCTGCCGCGTGGTCGGTATCGCAGGTTCCGACGAAAAGTGTCGCTGGATAACGGAAACGCTCGGCTTTGATGCCGCCATCAACTATAAAACAGAGCATGTCAGGGGACAATTAAAGGCGCATTGCCCCAATGGTATCGATGTCTACTTTGACAATGTCGGGGGCGCCATACTGGACAATGTTCTGACCCTGATCAATGTCAAGGCGCGCATCGTTGTTTGTGGACTGATATCCCAGTACAACGCTGAAGAACCTGTGCCGGGGCCCTATCATTTCAGCAGTATTCTTACCCAACGTGTCCGGGTTCAGGGATTCGTCTTTGGCGACTATCTGGATAGAATTAAGGAAGCCGTTGCAGACCTGGGGAAATGGCTTGTCCAAGGAAAAATTCAATACCGCGTTCACCTGGTGGAAGGGCTGAAGGCGGCGCCCCAGGCTGTCAACATGCTGTTCGACGGCTCCAACAAGGGTAAGCTTATTGTGAAGGTATCCGACCCGAACGTTTCATGAACATCTTGTTCGACTCGGCCCCTTACTTTCTACCATCTCCTAAATTCGTATATAAATCTCCTTGTTTGCGCCAGCGCAAAGACGCTGGTGGGAATAATAGCTATTCTTGTTTTCAATATGGACATGGGTCTGAAGTGTGTGGGTTGTCCACCAAGGCTTTTCGCACCTTGGTGGATATCTCACAAGAGTACCATCTCAGCCCTGATCAATTGCTTGAACGAATTTACAATACCCTTAGGAACACCGATTGTTGATAGTGATCGGTGTCTCAAACGAAAGGAGACAAGTCATGTTCGCAAGAAAAATTAAAAACCGTATTTATTGGATGGGTTCCGTGGATTGGGACAGTCGGCTATTTGACTCTCTTATCCCCCTTCCGGATGGAACCAGTTATAACGCTTATTTTATCGAGGGAAGTGAGAAGACCGTTTTATTGGATACGGTCGATCCCCCCATGGCCAGTGAATTCTTGGCACAGCTTGAGAGCATTCCTAAGATCGATTACATCGTCTCTCAACATGCGGAACAGGATCACTCTGGAACAATCCCGCAGGTTCTTGAAAAATATCCTGACGCAAAGCTCATATCGACCCCCAAAGCAAAGGGACTGCTTACCGATCTTCTGCAAATACCAGAGGAATCTTTCATAACGGTCGAAGATGGAGAGACCCTTTCTCTCGGCGATAAGACCTTGACGTTTATCCATACACCCTGGGTTCACTGGCCCGAGACCATGGTGACCTATCTGCAAGAAGACAAAATCTTGTTCAGTTGTGACTTCTTCGGTTCCCACATTGCAACGACTGATCTTTTCGTCACGGATGAAGGGCGTGTCTATGAGGCGGCCAAACGCTATTTTGCCGAGATCATGATGCCTTTCAGGAACGTGATCAAAAAAAACCTGGAGAAACTTGCGCCTTACGATATAGCAATGATCGCTCCCGGTCACGGGCAAATATTTCAACGCCCGGCATTCATTGTGGATGCCTATCGTGAATGGATACTGGGCCCCCCTCGGAACACGGTGGTCCTGCCTTATGTGTCCATGCACAAAAGTACAAAGCGGATGGTCGAACATTTGGTTTCGGCCCTGGTGGAGAAAGGTGTCAGGGTCGAGCTGTTTAACCTGGCCGTAACGGACATCGGGAAACTGGCAATGGCTTTAGTTGACGCAGGGACAATCGTTGTCGGCACACCGACCATCCTGGCGGGTCCTCATCCTTATGCGGCCTACGCCGCATTTCTGGCAAATGCCTTGCGGCCCAAAGCAAGCTTTCTCTCCATAATCGGCTCATACGGTTGGGGTGGAAAGACTGTGGAGACCCTGGCGGGAATGATTCCCAACCTCAAGGTAGAAGTTCTAAACCCCGTCCTTTGCAAAGGCGTTCCTTCAGAGGATGTGTTTAAAGCATTGGATGAACTGGCTACGGTGATTGCACAAAAACACAAAGAAAACGATTTTAAATGATAATTGGAACTGTTGATGGTATAAACCACAAACGAAAAATAAAAAAGGATGGAAAATGAAGAGGACATTATTAGATAAATTTTTAAGCCGTAAGGGACTCTATGCATCGTTCTGGTTCATAGGAATATTCATGGTGTCAATTCTTATTTATTTTACAGCCACTCTGGTGAAAGAGGTTCCGCCCATTGCAAAAACAGTTAAATCTCAAAATGGAGAAGTCCTCTACACATTTGATGATGTTGCCAAGGGTAAAGGTTATTTCCAGCAGTTTGACCTGATGGATTATGGAACCATGCTGGGAATGGGTGCCTATCTGGGCCCGGATTTTTCAACTGAATTTATGCATAAAAGGGCAGAGTTTCTTTATGAATACTACGCAAGGCAGAAATTTGGTAAATCTAAAGAAAATCTTTCTAAAACCGAACTTGCTGTTGTTAAGGAAATGACAATTTTCGATTTTAAAGAGAAGACAACTTTAAGTGAGAAGGGAACAACGTATACAACTGCTTCAGCTTTGGCTTACAAGGCAAACGTTGATTATCTGGTTGATTTTTTAGTTAATGGTAATCCGGCCCGCGCATGGCGTGGTGGTGTGATTCGGAAAGATGAAGCCGTTAAGATTGCAGCTTTTGTTGACTGGTCACAGATGGTAGCTTCATCTTTACGCCCTGATACGGATCGCACCTGGTCAAATAACTGGCCGGCAGAACCAATGATAGATCAAAAAGCCAGTTGGAATTTGCATATGGTCTCCTTGTGGGAATTCTTACTTCTCTGGGCAGCGACCATTCTGGTAATATTCTTTTTTTATGAGTTTCTTAATAAGCGTGAAGAAAACGATGAGCTTGAAAAACCGCTTGTTATTAAAAAACTTTTTCCTTCACAGAAAAAACTTCTTAAATATGTACCCATTGTAAGTCTGTTTTTTTTAATTCAGGTATTTATTGGCGGTTATTTAGCACATCTTTATTCAGCGCCTGCGGAAAACTTTTTCTTCCCCCAGGAGATTCTTCCATTTAATGTAATGAGAGCGCTTCATACTAACCTTGCCATCGTCTGGGTTACAATTGGATGGCTTGTTGGTGGAATGCTTATTGCCCCTTTGGTTGCTGACGAAGATCTAAAGTTTCCCTGGCTGGTTGACCTGCTCTGGGTTGCTCTCCTGGTTGTTGGTGCCGGAGGACTTCTTGGCATTTATGCAGGGGCTCAAGGGTGGCTGCGTGATTCATGGTTCTGGCTGGGCAATGAAGGGCGGGAGCTTCTTAACCTGGGACGAGTCTGGGATATTGGACTGGTTGTAGGTTTGGTTCTCTGGTTTGGAATGGTCGTTTCTGTCATTCGTAAGGCTAAAACCAATAACCTTTTTGTTGGAACAATTATCTGGTCGGCTTTCGGCATCGCCACTTTATATATTGCTGGAATGATGCCTATTCACAAAATAATGCCTAACTTCACTGTTGATGATTACTATCGCTGGTGGGTTGTTCATCTCTGGGTTGAGCTGACATTTGAACTTTTTGCTGCAGGTGTTATCGCATTCTTGACAGTCGCTCTTGGGCTTGTGACCAGAAAAACTGCTGAAAAAGTGATGCTGTTTGAACTTTTTCTGATTATACTGAGTGGTACCTTAGGTGTCGGGCATCACTACTGGTGGCAGGGTCTTGATGAGTACTGGGTTGCTATTGGCGGAATATTTTCTGCACTTGAGCCTTTACCCCTGGCTCTTTTAATGATTGAAGCCATTAAAGAGAGAAAACATATTAAAAACAAAGGAGAGGATTTTTATTTTGCTCTTCCATTTCTATGGGTTGCCGGTTCCGCAATTATGAACTGGTATGGGGCAGGTTTTCTCGGAATGGTTATAAACACCCCGACTATTAACTACTTTACTCACGGAACACAGCTGATCATGCCTCATGGCCATGCTGCGTTGCTGGGAGCCTTTGGATTTATTGCCATTGCTTTTATCTATATGACAGCCAGGGCCAATGCCATGGTTGAAGGTTATGAATGGAGCAATACATTAGGTACAACAGCCTTCTGGCTTTTAACTCTTGGAATTATCGGCTTTGGTATTCCAAAACTGCTTCTTGGATTTGAGCAGGGAAAAATTGCCCACGATATGGGATATTATTTTGCAAGACTGCCGGATGCACTTAACCATATGGATCTATGGAAACAGATTACCATAATTCCGGATGGCCTGGTCATTTTAGGTGCTGCAATTATTTTTTATGATCTTGTTGTAAAAATATATTTTCCCAAAAAGATCGCTGCATAGTAATGAAAAGTGCCGGAAAATTTATTTTCCGGCACTTTTGGCTGGATTGGTACGCCTGACCAACAAGGACAAGTTTTGCGCGAATTCTAAAGAGCCATACCAACCGCCACCTCATCCCGTTTCTCCTTGCCAAAGAGCCGCTCCACAAGGGCAAGTGAAAATTCAACGGCCGTGCCGGCTCCCTGACTGGTAATACAGTTGTTATCTATCACCACGCGGGATGCTACACGGTTTTTATTTGTGAGCTGTTCCACAAATGCCGGATGACAGGTGGCCTGGCGTCCCTCCAGCAGTCCGTGGTGTTCCAGAACAACGGCCGGACTGGCGCAGATGGCACCATAGAGTTGGCCTGTTTCCCGCTGGCGTTTCAGCAAGCTGGCCAGATCTACGGAATCCCGCAGTTTTTCGGCACCGGGGATGCCGCCGGGCAACACCACCAGGTCATATTCACGGGTCATGCAATTTTCCAACAGGGTGTCGGTTGTGATCACAATCCCCCGAGAGAAGGTAACCTGCCGGCTTTCCGTAATCGATGCAACAGTTACCTTGGCATCGGCCCGGCGCAGTACATCGATAATGGCCACGGCCTCCAGATCTTCAGTACCATCGGCAACCGGCACCAGTACACTTTTTTCCATGGATAGCTCCTTTCAATTTTGCATTTTTGTCGGAAATAGGATATCTGTATAGCCCTTGGGATGCCTCTTGGTTGCAGACATACCCAGAAAACACCTGTTTTGAGACGAATTGATATCTTTTGGATCTCTCAATATACATATCCATAATATCCTAAAAGATCCAATTGTCCCGCATATATGGTTTAATATTGTGCAAAATAAAAGATATATATGTAGATTATCGGGTTTTTTAATGCTTTTAACAACAGAATAATCGGAGGTAATTTTGAAAAGTTTCATATTTCAAAAGCAATGGAGTTGGCGGGCAAGCGGCATAGCCCTCGGCTTAGCATTTTTGCTTGCCGTTGCATTGGTCAAACCAATCGGTGTATCTACCCAGTTTGTCATTTTGGATGGTATGGCCTGGGATCTTGTTTACAATGATTTGATAGTGAAAGACAGTAGCGCAAAAAAAGGGTATTCAAGCTCTAACGTCTATCTAAATAAAAGCGGTGGAAAGTATGCTAAGAATGCTGCAACCCCTATTAATTACAGCTTTATTTTTGTAATTGCGATGATCGTAGGTGGCTTTATTGCCGACAGACTCCAATCCGACAAAGAGAGCAAAGAAGCAATGGTTGTTCCGGCTATTTGGCAAAGTAAATTTGGGCAATCACCAGGCAAGCGCCACATGGCCACCTTTGTAGGTGGTGTTTTGGTGTTAATCGGGGCGCGCTTGGCAGGCGGCTGTACGAGTGGTCATATGATGAGTGGAATGATGCAAACCTCTCTGAGTGGTTACCTTTTTACGATAGGAACCTTTGCTGTGGCTGTTCCTGTAGCAATTTATATGTATAAAGGAGTTGAATAAAATGGATATTATATTAGCAATTATCTTAGGTCTACTTTTTGGTTTTATATTACAAAAAGTTGGGGCAGCAAACCCCCAAAAGATTATTGGTATGTTGCGTCTTCATGACTTTCATTTAGCGAAGGTTATTCTTTTTGCAATAGGTATCAGCAATTTAGTTTTATTTATATTGCTTGCTACCGGCATTATTGATAGTGGACATATAAGTGTTAAGGCGTCCTATGTGGGGGTTATTGTCGGTGGTGCAATATTCGGACTCGGCTGGGCAGTTTCCGGCTTTTGCCCAGGGACAGGTTTAGTAGCAGCAGGAGCTGGGCGTAAAGATGCCCTATCATTTATTGCTGGTGGTTTATTGGGGGCTTTTGCTTATATGTTAATGTATGCTTCATTAAAACCATCTTTCCTTTTTAATGAATTAGGTGGAAAAATAACGCTTGCCACGACAGGTAATGATAAATTTGCAGTTCTTCTGCCCGGCATACCTGCCATTGTTGTAGCAGGTTTAATAGCTATTATATTCATGGCAATTGCATGGAAACTTCCTGATAATGAGAAAACCTAAGAAGGCAAATATGGATAAACAAAATTGGAACCCAGGCACACTTTTGGGGCTTTCCGGCCAATACTGGAAAACATGTACGCTGCATGCTGCTGTAAAGCTGGATATATTCACGACCATCGGCGATGGTGCAATGACCGGAAAAAAGATCGCGGAGAAAATCGGCACCGATGTCGATGCTGTTGACCGTCTGCTCAACGCCCTTGCGGCATTGGGGCTTCTGGAAAAGAAGGTTGATACATTTCTCAACACCGATGCTGCAGGCCGGTTTTTACGCAAAGATTCGAAAGCCTATCTGGGCTTTATGATATTGCACCACCACCATCTGGTGGAATCCTGGTTTAATCTGGACCAGGCTGTTCTTACCGGCAAGCCGGTTCGAACCCGTTCATCTTTCAATGATGAATCTGTTCGCGAGGCTTTTCTCATGGGGATGTTTAACATGGCCATGTTGCAGGCACCCCCCCTGGTTGAGGCTTTTGATTTGTCAGCGTATGGAAATCTGCTGGACATGGGCGGCGGCCCCGGCACCTATGCGATTCATTTTTGCCTGCAGAACCCGCAGCTGAAAGCTGTTGTCTATGATCTGCCGACCACACAACCATTTGCAGAAAAAACCATATCTCAATTCGGGCTGAGCGATCGCATTTCTTTTGAGGCAGGTGATTATGTCACGGAACCGATGCACGGCCAATACGACGTTGTGTGGATGTCGCATGTTCTGCACGGTGAGGGACCGGCGGTCTGTCAAAGCATGATAAAAAAGGCTGCAGCGATGCTGGAATCCGGCGGCATGTTGTTGCTCCATGATTTTATTCTGGACGACACCAGAGACGGTCCTTTGTTTCCGACCCTCTTTTCCATGAACATGCTTTTGGGCACCCCTGAAGGAAGAGCCTATACGGAACAGGAATTTGTCCATATGATGAAGCAAGCCGGGTTGAGCGATATCCAGCGATCTCCATATTGTGGCCCCACCGAATCAGGGATCCTCACCGGTAAAAAAATAACCTAAACAACAGGGGAACAGATGGAACCAGTGAAAGTAAAAATCGAAAATATCCTGTATGCAACCGATCTTTCCGAAAGCGCCCATCACGCATTTTCATATGCCATCAGCCTGGCTAATCAATACGGTGCCAAGATAATTTTTCTAAATGTTTTGCCGGAGATGCCGACAATCATTGAAAGCAGCAGTATCGCTGGATATATCGGTGAAGAGAAATGGAAGGAAATGCAGGAGAGTCACGTCCAAGAAGCCAAGGATGCGCTCATCGGGAAAAGAAGGGATCACCATATAGTTCGGGAAATCCTCGGTCAATTCAGTGAAAAGGCCAGATCAGATTTCAGCGATGGTGCAGTAGAGACTGACGAAATTGTCGTCATAAAAGGAAACCCTGTGGAGATGATCCTGAATGTTGCCAAGGAGAAAAACTGCGACTTGATCATCATGGGAACCCATGGCAGAGGGGCTCTGGCAGATGCCGTGATGGGAAGCACCGCCAGGCGGGTCATCCGCCGTTCACCGACGCCGGTACTCGTGGTAAGGCTTCCTAGTGAATTGTAGTAGTAAACCCCCATATAATTGAACCGCAACAGCGAGCGCTAACCCCGCAGCTTGCCGCGAGGTCTTCAATAAAAAGATCTTTTATCACGAAACCACGAAAGTACGAAAACACGATAAATAAATTTCGTTGTTTTAAGTTTTCGTGTTTTCGTGATTACTTTTTTAACCCCTCCCCACACACCTATTCATCCCGCCGGTGCTCCAGTTACATCTTGTTACAAACTGTTACCCCGGAGAAAAGCATTTCTCTAAAAATATGATTATCCTTCCTTTAACTGGCGGTACCATAGATGTTCGCAGCATACCCGGTAAAGGCACCACTGTTTCCCTGGCGATTCCTTCCGAAAAATAGAAGTCTGAACTTCACCTGTGCTCTTCCCTGCCCGATAATACCCTAGACGATTGTATTCCCGGTCTCATACTCCGAGAAATTCTTCGCTTGACAAGAACTTCCCATGGCACTATATTCCAAAAAGACGATATGGAGATAATAAGATGAAAGAATTTTTAAAGGTCATGAAGGCGGCTTCTGATCCCACAAGGGTCAAGATTCTCAAAATGTTGGGAAAGAAAGTCATGTGTGTATGTGAAATTCAAACGGCTTTGGGCACTGCCCAATCGACAGCCAGTAAACACCTTAAAATATTAGAAGATGCTGGGTTGGTTATGTCTAAAAAGGATGGGCTGTGGGTAAACTATCTCCTGGCAGATGGCCACCAGAGCCCTTTTGCTGCAAATTTACTGGGCAATATGTGTCACTGGCTCTCGGATGAACCTGAAATCTCAATCCTTCTGGAAAAGATCGTTCAGATTGACAGGTGTAACATCCTAAGTAACAAATAAAATCGTACACGATTTTATTTGTTCAATAGATATTATAATATCGCGATATATAAGCAGGGTTCAACCCAGCTTTAAAATGGAATGATGGACTTCAAGAAATGGGAGTAAGCACGTGGGAACAGACATGTATCAAGAAACCGTAACCAGTATCGTGGACTGGAAAAGCATTTGGAAACCATTGGCTCTGATAACGGGCGCTTTTCTGGTCTTCTTCTTCCTGCCTCTGGAGAGTTCCCGTTTTTCGAATTCAATCCATGAAGCTTTGGCTTTGGTCAGGTGGTATGCCCGGGAGCATGTATTGCTCTGTCTGGTGCCGGCTTTTTTCATTGCCGGTGCCATCGCTGTATTCGTTTCCCAGGCCGCCGTGATGAAATATCTAGGTGCCGGCGCCCACAAGGTGCTTTCGTATGGGGTTGCCAGTGTTTCCGGTTCTGTTTTGGCGGTCTGTTCCTGTACTGTTCTGCCACTATTTGCAGGTATCTGGAAGCGGGGCGCGGGGTTGGGGCCGGCTATCGCATTTCTTTACTCCGGTCCGGCCATCAATGTGCTGGCTATCATTTTGACCGCCCGAATATTGGGACCGGAAATCGGT
Source organism: Deltaproteobacteria bacterium (assembly GCA_003647375.1). The sequence continues at coordinate 8,594 of QMMS01000055.1, read as the reverse complement.
CTTGCTCGAGCAGTCGGCGCCGTCGTGTTCAGCATTGTAATAGGGCTGTTCATGCACCTGATATTTCGCAAAGAGGAAAAAGCCAAAGCCGATGCCGCCATGCACCTGCCGGAACCGGAAGTGGAACGCCCTTTGTGGCAGAATACGCTTTTTTTCACAGCCATGGTGTTTTTTTTAATTTTTGCCACCTGGGGTCAACCGGAGGATGCGAGGGGGTTTTGGTATGCCATATACGCGGTGAAATGGTGGGTTACCGGCGTTTTTGCTTTGCTTATAGGTGGTATGATGGTCCGCTGGATGGGTGTGAAAACAGTTAAAGTCATTATAGCCGGAATTGTTGTACTGATCCTGGCAAAGGTTTTTCCTGAAAAACCGCTCGTGGCTTTTTCTGTCGGTATCGTTGCCTTTGTCATGCTTCTGACCACCACGCGTGGTGAAACCGAAACATGGTTTATATCATCCTGGGATTTTGCCAAACAGATTGCACCGCTCTTGCTGGTCGGTGTCCTGGCTGCCGGATTCTTATTGGGGCGTCCCGGCTCTGAAGGGTTGATTCCTTCTCAGTGGGTCAGCAGTCTGGTGGGAGGAAATTCGTTATGGTCCAACCTGTTCGCATCCTTGGTGGGCGCTTTTATGTATTTTGCCACATTGACCGAAGTGCCGATTCTGCAGGGTCTGATCGGCGCAGGCATGGGTAAAGGCCCGGCCCTGGCATTGCTGCTGGCTGGCCCGGCGTTGAGTCTTCCCAACATGCTTGTCATCCGCAGCGTAATCGGGACTGCCAAGACAATTGTTTTCGTGAGCCTGGTGGTGGTGATGGCGACACTCAGCGGCCTCATTTTCGGCCATTTATCGGTCTGATCGACCCTGGGCTGCGTTATTAAGCCTTCGCAGTAGTTTCACTACGGCTTCAGGCTTAAATGCCTTGCTCCAGAGCCGATCAGACTCGCTAAATTTTCGGGTTATCAAGGCAAGGCCCATTTAGTCCCTTAACTGTAAAATTTGTGTATTTTGTGGCAAAAAAATAACAACAATCACGAAAACACGGTTCGAATCTGAAAAACACGAAAGATTTCATAGTTTTTTTCGTGGTTTCGACCTTTCGTGATTTCGTGATAAAAGATCTTTATCTTTTCCGGTTTGTCCGGGTTGGGGTAATAGTATTGACGGAAGAAAGCTTATTAAAGAAGGAGTATATTATGGATATCAAAATATTGGGGCCGGGGTGCCCGAAGTGTCAACAGACGGAGAAAATCGTTAAAGAGGTGGTTAAGGAAGTTGGCTTAGAAGCAACGGTGGAAAAGGTCACAAATATCATGGAAATCGCCGGATACGGTGTGTTTGGAACACCTGCCGTGGTGGTTGACGGTGAGGTGAAAAGCGTGGGTAAGATTCCCAGACCAGGAGAAGTCAAGTCTTGGATCGGATCATAAAAGCGCCTTACGATTTATAGAAACTTCCGGTAATAAGGGTGGACAGACTATGAATCATGCAAATCAGAACAGTGCCCGTAAGATGAGCAGTGTGTTTGAACGTTATCTATCCGTGTGGGTGATCCTGTGTATTATCGCCGGCATTCTTCTGGGAAAAATTGCACCGGGTGTGGCCCGTTATCTGGACAGCCTGGCGATTTATGTCAACGATGCGCCCGTGGTGTCGATTCCCATTGCCGTGTGCCTGTTTTTCATGATGTATCCCATCATGGTGAAGATCGATTTCGGTGAAGTCATCAAGGCCGGTAAAAGCGGAAAGCCAGTGTTTCTGACGCTGGTTATCAACTGGCTCATCAAACCTTTTACCATGTATGGTATTGCTTCGTTTTTCCTTGGGACGCTGTTTTACGGATTCATCGGACCGGATGCTGTCGATATCGTCAAAATGCCCTTTGGTCTGGATCTGCCAATTGGGGCAAAACACGGCGCCGGTACCGTGTTGGTGGTGGATGGCGTAAAAATGCTTCAGGTGCCCTTGTGGCGAAGCTACCTGGCCGGCTGCATATTGTTGGGGGTTGCACCGTGCACCGCCATGGTCCTTGTATGGGGGTATCTGTCCCGGGGTAATGACGGTCTTACGCTGGTGATGGTGGCCATCAACTCGCTTGCCATGCTGGTTCTCTATGGTGTGCTGGGCGGTTTTCTACTGGGTGTGGGAAGATTGCCGGTGCCCTGGCAGGCATTGTTGCTTTCTATCGGTATATACGTGGCCCTGCCGCTGGTGGCCGGCTATTTGTCGCGCAAATGGATTATCGCAGTCAGGGGTGAAGAATGGTTCGAGCAGAAGTTTCTGCATGTTCTCACACCCATCACAATCATCGCTCTGCTGATAACCCTGGTGTTGTTGTTTTCTTTCAAGGGCGAGGTGATAATGGCCAATCCATTGACCATTCTTTGGATTGCCGTACCGTTGTTTATCCAGACCATGCTGATTTTCACCCTCGGTTACTGGCTGGCCAAGAAATTAAAACTTTCTTATGAGAATGCGGCTCCGGCTGCAATGATCGGCGCCTCCAATCACTTCGAAGTGGCTATTGCCACATCCACCATGCTCTTTGGATTGTCATCAGGAGCGGCACTTGCCACGGTGGTAGGCGTTCTGATCGAAGTTCCGGTCATGCTGATGCTGGTCAGGATATGCCTGAAAACCCGGTATTTGTTCAGCGATTCATAACCTGGTCCTTTGGGCCAGGTCAGAGATGTTTGGATTTGTTTCGTATTTCGATATTCGTATTTCGAATTTATCATAAGTTGAGTGTGCATAAATTTAATCCCTTACAGGATTAAATCAGTGCCGGGCCCTTTGGATCCGGGTATCTACGTCTATAATTTCCCCTGGTTTTGAAATTGAATAAAGAGCTTCAAACGCATGTCCCAGCACAGCGAGTTGTTGGACGACATTGAATGGCTCTCCCAATGGATGCCCAAAGGGAAAACGCAGGTAAATCGATCGAGGCGGCCGAATTCTCTCCGTGTATGACCTGACGATGGATATCCCTATCGTTGGAATACCTTGTCTTTCAATTTCCCTTTGAATCAATCCAACGGATTGATTGCACAGACCTCAACCCGGCGTCAGGAGAACGGCATCGACATGATCTTGTACCAAATTTACAGCCACCTGCGGTGCATAGTTCTCTATTAAATCGTCAAGGTGGGAGCCTTTGGTATGACCCATAAAACTGAAATGATGTCTGGCAGCACTGCCTACAATCCCGTCAGCAGCCATTTCTTTGAGCCGTGTAACCGGAAATATGATATTCAAATCTTTTTCTGCGTCTCGATGGTCATAATAGTCGTGTGTGATCACATATTCTTTTTCGATGATTTTCGTGTCAATCATGTGATACGTGGGGTCGCCTGCGGGATCATTCATATTAAAGGGTTTTTGGTCAACATGGTGGATGCCGGCCGTTGTGATCAGTGCTATTTTTGATTCATGCAATGGTTTTTTTATTGGTGTCCAAGGAATATCCTCTAATTTCGGGGGAGTATAGGATGCTGTAAGGAGATCCGCAAATGCCGGGATTGAATTTGCCAAGCGGGCAATGCCTATATTTTTTAATTGATTTAACTTTTTCATAATCGGTTATCCGCAAAACTCAAGCTAGGTTGTCTTGACGGTCTGCGGAAATTCGCTTTAAAGCCGGTCAAAACTCGCTCCTAAGGTGCCGTAAGGCCCGCCGCTGCCAGTCGTATTAAAATATATTTATAAATAACATTTAGTTATATCTTTGTAACCATCTTGTTTATGCTGCGGGCCTAACGGCGCCTAATGATCTCAGACAGTTGCCCGACTTTAAAACGAACCCCCGCAGACCTCTGTACGCGGTATCGCCCGAGACATAGATAACCGCATTTTCATATGTCATCCAATTATGAACGGTTATGAATAATAACCACCAAAATAATTAGAGTCAAATCGAGCAAGCACGATGCTATCTCGACTGATTTGCTTGAACCATAGAAGCAACAACGTCGCGTTTAATAAATTCGTGAAACGAATTTATGTTCGTATAAATATTACACACAGTTTGTTTTTACCGGAAAATGTGTTTACAATTTATACGGAAGGTCTTAGGTTTGATAACCAGTGTTCGAGAAGACATCCGATAACCGAACTGAAAGGAAACACCATTATGCAAACTTCCAAGGGCAGCCTGCGCACGGGGATGCAAACATCGCCTTGGATTATTCTGGGACTGACCGTCATTTTATTGATTGTCGTTATGGTGCTGGCATTTCAAAACACCAACCGGGAGCGGCGTTACATGTCGGAGTTGATGAGCGCCAAAGGTGCTGCTCTCATTCGAGCCGTGGAAGCAGGTGCCCGAACGGGAATGATGGGAATGAGGTGGGGCGGTCAACAGATACAGCGACTGCTCGAGGAAACTGCTCGCCTGCCGGATGTTCTCTATATGGCGGTTATTGATCAAGGCGGTCGTGCAGTAGCTCACAGTGACCCTTTAAAGATCGATAAGCCTTTTGATCAGGATCGTCAGATAACGCATCTTGGACCGGATGAACTTGAAAATTGGGAATTGGTGACGCTGAGTGATCAGCAGCGAGTATTTGAAGTCCATCGTCATTTTCGCCCGCTGACGTTCGACGGGAAGAAGCCTTTTGGACGTATGCAGTCCATGATGAAACGGCATGGCATGACATCCGATTCCTCCAATGATTGGTTTTCAACGGAAAAACGCCAGAAGTTATTGATTATCGTAGGGCTGGACATCACGCCATTTGAAGAGGCAATCCAAAGCGATATTCGGAACACGGTGGTATTGTCCGTAATCATGCTTGTTTTGGGTTTTGGCGGAGTTATATCTCTGTTTTGGATGTACAGTTATCGGGTTGCCAAAAAATCTTTGCAGGATACCAGTGCTTTTGCCGACGAAGTGGTGAGTCATTTGCCCGTGGGTTTGATTGCCACCGATCGGTCGGGACGGATAACTTTTTTCAATGCTGCTGCCGAGTCCATCACCGGTCTAAGTAAATTGCGTGTCCTAAAACAAAAACCGGATGCACTTCTGCCCAAAAGTTTGTGCGGCCTTCAGAAGCAACTCGATCAGGGGCAGGCAATCATCGAGCAGGAAATGGAATGCATCTTTTCTGGAGCCAAAAGCGTACCGGTCAGTGTCAGTGCCACTCGCATAACGAATGACTCGGGAGATTTTGTGGGGCAGGTCCTGATATTAAGGGATTTGAGCGAGATTCGTGGATTGGAGGATGAAATTCGCCGACAGGAAAAACTGGCCGCCATGGGTGGCTTGGCTGCCGGCGTAGCCCACGAGGTCAGAAATCCACTGAGTTCCATCAAGGCGCTGGCCACTTTTTTCTCCGGGCAATTTGAAGTGGGAAGCGAAGCAAGAGATGCGGCGGAGGTCATGATACAGGAAGTGGATCGTTTAAACCGGGTCATCACCGAATTGTTGGAATTTGCGAGGCCCTCGGATCTGAAAAGACAGTCTCAGGATATTGAATTGCTGCTGTCGCGTTCCATACAACTGATCCAACAGGATGCTACCAATAAGAACATCGATATCGAGCTGCATACGCAAAAGGATATCTGCCCCCCATGGATAGATTCGGACCGGCTGGCCCAGTGTCTGCTCAACCTTTATATCAATGCCATCCAGGCCATGGAGAACGGCGGCACCCTGACCGTGCAATGCACTGCAGGCACAGCCGATTATGTCAACATTATTGTGAAGGATACCGGCACGGGAATTTCGCCCGAACAGCTCAACAACATTTTCGATCCTTATTTTACCACCAAGAAAAGAGGGACCGGGCTGGGTCTTGCCATTGTCTACAAAATTATCGAAGCCCATCAGGGACAGATAGTGGTGGATAGCACTATCGGTGAAGGGGCATCTTTTACGATCACGATTCCCTGTCAACCGCAAACCTTGGGGTCAACTCGGTGAACCCTATCGTTGTAAAAGCCGGAGGGCTTCAGAGTTAAGGCGCCTGAGGGTGAAGTCGTAGTTTTTTACTTCGAACCCTCAGCAACGTAGGATCTGAAGTTCTCCGGCTTTCCCGCAAGGGTAAACAACATGGCAAAAAAGACACCATCCTTAGAATTCACCTGGGGGAATATCCAGGCAATGGCGTTATTTCTACGATAATACATATAATAACAACATATTATCTATACTTTGCCATGTTGTTTATACAACTATAGGGTGAAACAAACTGGAGGTTATGATGGTATCGCCTAAAACAACCAAAATATTGATCGTGGATGACGATCCCGGTCATCTGGTTTCACTCAAGACCATTCTTCGGAGTTGGGGTTATATGGTTGAAACCGCCGTTGACGGAGATGTCGCTGTGGATGCGGTAAAATCTCAGCCCCTGGATCTTATCTTAATGGACGTTCGTATGGCAACCATGAGCGGCATCGAAGCGCTTAAGCAAATCAAAGCCTACAACCCCACGATTCCCGTTATTATCATGACGGCCTATTCATCCGTGGACACAGCGGTGGAGGCATTGAAGTCCGGAGCCTATGATTATCTGATGAAACCGCTGGATTTTGAAGTCCTGAAGCTCACCATCGAACGGGCCGGCGAGCATGCCGGGCTCAAAGAGGAGAACAGGGCTTTAAAGGAATATCTGCGAGGGGACTATGACCTTGAGAATATCATCGGCCGGAGCCGGCCGATGAAAAAACTATTGGAGATGGTGTCCATGGTCGCCCCCTCCGAGGCAACCGTGTTAATTACCGGGGAAAGCGGTACCGGCAAAGAATTGATTGCCAGATCGCTGCATTTCAACAGCCCGCGCAGGGAACAATCACTGGTGGTTGTCAATTGTGCAGCCATTGCTGAAACACTGCTCGAATCAGAGCTTTTCGGGCACGAAAAGGGTGCCTTCACAGGCGCGGATAAACGTCGCGAAGGTAGATTTATGCTGGCTCATCACGGCACCATCTTTCTGGATGAAATTGGTGAAATGCCCTCCACGATGCAGGCCAAGCTTTTGCGGGTTCTTCAGGAAAGGGAGATACAACGTGTTGGTGGTGAGGATACCATCAAAGTGGATGTGAGGGTTGTTACCGCCACCAACCGTGACCTGGAATCCGATGTTGCAGAAGGTCATTTCCGGGAAGACCTTTTTTATCGCCTGAACGTCATGCCTTTGAATGTGCCGCCACTGAGGGAAAGACAGGAGGACATCCCCCTGTTGGCCCAGCATTTCCTTGAAAAATTTGCTGAGAAAAACCGCAAACCTGTTAAGGGTTTTGTTCCTTTGGCCATGGATATGCTGCTCAAGTATGACTGGCCCGGAAACGTCAGAGAGCTGGAAAACGCTATCGAGCGGGCTGTCATTCTGCTTTCCGGTGAGCATATTACCGAGAAACAGTTACCACTGAATATCACCGAAAAATATCCAGATCTTGAAGCAGCGACAGCCATTGCGGCACCCATAACGGACGGCACGCGTTCATTGGAGGAAATTGAAAAAGAGGCTGTACTGGCCACCCTGAAAGCCAGTGACGGAAATAAAGCTGAAGCTGCCCGCCGTTTAGGGGTTACCCGAAAGACCCTGCACAATAAATTGAAAAGCTATGGGTTGGATAAAAGAACTTAGCTCGCTTCGTTCACAATTGGAATGATGGAATAGTGGAAAGCTGGAAGGGTGGATACACTCCGCTCCATCAGTCCTATCATGAATCCAAGGGTTTTTTTTACACGCTTCCGGCAGATGCTGGGGATCGACACCCAGACCTTCCATCCTGAAAAAACAAAATAAACTAAAAAAACAATCAGTTAAAACTGATAGCCACTATCAATGGATATCATTGGCATAGACTTTGCGTTGTATGTTTCACTGTGTCGAGGATGTCTACCTACAACGATCAATAAATTTTGATCCAAGTTTAGAAAGGATAATTGATTCCATCTCTCCGATGGTCATGTTGTGGTATCGGGTAATAAATATACTACTCTTGTTTTGATAAATGCAACCGGGTAAAATTTATACGACCACATGTATGCTTCAACGATAATCCTCTTTCGATCAAATCTTCTAATATTTTATTTTCTGAACAATAACAATAGGATAGTACAATTTATATGGTTTATTTACGCGACTGGCATGCTGTTTGCTCTACTATCCAAGCAGTTCGATTAACGAGCAACATTGAACCAAAAATCAACCCAAGGAGGAAACGAAAATGTTTACACTAAGAAATGTTATTATCACCATCACTTCAATTGCAGTACTCGGAATCGGCATCAACGCTTTTGCCCATGGCAGTAGGGGATGGGGTCAGCATCGCGGAAACATGCATTATCAAGGTGCTTACGGGAATGGACCTGTTGGCCAAATGAACCCGGAAGAATACAAGCAGTTCGAGCAGAAAAGAGAAGCGTTTTTCAAGGAAACCCAGGATATCAGAACCAGCCTCTTTGAAAAAGAGCGTGAGTTGCAGAACGAATTGGCCAAAGATGAGCCGGATGTGGCCCAGGCATCCCGTTTACAAAAAGAAATTTCTGATCTGCAGTCCCAGTTCGATCAGAAGCGCATCGAGAATATGGTTGAAATGAGAAAACTGAACCCGAACGCTGGCCGTGGATTTAAATCCGGCGG
>QMMS01000054.1 GCA_003647375.1 Deltaproteobacteria bacterium | reverse complement strand
CCAGGGGATGGATGCCAGCGCTCTGATCTGCCGGACCCTGGATTTTCCTTTCAGACTCTGGACGCGGATGCACTTCTGTTCGAACCCTTTTTTACTTAATACGCTGGTTTCAAAACGATTCCCTGTGCCGATGAAGCGTACATGGCTGTTTTTGTCGGCAGCCAGAACTTCTTCCGCAACGGCAATGCCTGGAAATAAATGCCCACCGGTGCCCCCGCCGGCAATTATCAGGGAAATGGTCCGGATGGTTTTATTTTGCAGCATGGCGTGCCCCTATGTTCATAAGAATTCCTATGGATGCCATGTTGACCAGCAACGATGTGCCGCCGTAGCTCAGAAACGGCAGCGTCAATCCCTTTGTGGGAAGCAGACCGAGGGTAACGCACATGTTGACGCATACCTGCAGCAGAATTGTAGCCGTTATCCCGGTTGCCAAGAACACCGAGAAAGAATCCTTGGCGTTTCGTGCGATGCTGACACCTCGCCACAGGATAAGCGCATATAGAGATAAGATTATCAAAATGCCCACAAGACCGAGTTCTTCTCCGATCACCGAGAAAATGAAGTCCGTGTGCGGTTCTGGAAGATAAAAGAGTTTCTGATAGCCGCTGCCGATGCCGGCACCCCAGATGCCCCCCGTACCGAAGGCCATGAGCGAATGAATGATTTGATACCCGTCTTCTGTTGGATACTGCCAGGGATCCAGGAAGCTGGTAATTCGGCGCAGCCGGTAGTCGGCGTTCAGCAAGACATAATAGACTATGGGCAGAATCAGCAGAACAAAAGACAACAGATACCTAAGCCGGACGCCGCCTACGAACAGCAGTATCCAGGTAATGGCACCGAGAATAACCACGGATCCAAAATCAGGTTGCAGGAGGATGAGACCCGAAAAAAGGGCCAGGACAATAAGATGGGGCAGGAATCCGATGGAAAAGTCTTTAATCTTTTCCTGCTTTTTGCTCATGGAAAATGCCAGATATATGACCATGGCCAGACGGGCGATTTCGGATGGTTGGAACGAAAAACCCATGATGCTGAGCCAGCGTTTCGCCCCGCCTGCGGTGATGCCCAGGTTGCTGAAGGGGACCAGTAACAGGAGAATAGTGACAATCGCCAGAAGGGGATACGCCAGGGATTTGTAAACAGATAATGGAATATGCCCGCATGTCACCAGTGCAATCATGCCCATGAGGGAAAAGAGCGCCTGCCGTTTCAGGAAGTAGTAGTCTGAACCGAATTGTTTAATCGCAAGTGCCGAGCTCGCGCTGTAGACCATCACGATTCCGATGCCCACGAGGAAAAGCACCGGGAAGAGAAGCGTGATGTCGTAAGTCAATGCTGTTGATTCTGAATTCTTCATGTTTTACGTTTAATTACGATCTTGCGGAACGCATCACCGCGTTCCTTATAATCTTGATACATATCGAAGCTGGCACATGCGGGTGACAAGAGAACCACTTCCCCTGAAGATGCTGCGGCATGTGCAAACGCGACGGCATCTTCCATGGTCGCGACGGTTCTGGTGGCGGTCAGATTTCCCAGGGCCGCATTAATTTCTCCTGATGCCTCACCCAGCAGGATCAGATTTTTGACCTTTTGCCGGACAGACGATTCGAGCAGATGAAACTGTCCGCCTTTGTCCCGCCCGCCCATGATCAGGTGGATGGGGCCCTGCAGACATTCGACTGCCCGTAAAACCGCATCCACGTTGGTGGCCTTGGAATCATTGTAAAAGACGATGCCATCCAGGGCGGCGACACGTTCCATGCGATGGGGCAGGCCTCTGAATGTTTCAAGCGCTTTTTGAATTCCGGCCGATGTTCCCCCGGCAACCAGTGTTGCCAGGCCGGCGGCGGAAATATTTTCCAGTTCATGCCGGCATTTCAATGGCACCCGGTCCAGCTCTATGGCCGCCTGGTTTTCGTATACAGGCTCACCAGATCCTCTTATTTCCGATTCTTTTCTGTGGAGAGGATCCAAGCCGTGAAACGTGATGGCATGTGTTCCGATATCAGCCCCTTTTTCCTCTTTCCAGCGACCCGTGAAAAACACCTTCTCGGGCTCACAGGTGCTACAGACCTGCCTGATCCGTCGATCTTCACCGTTCAACACAGCGATATCGCTCTTTCTCTGGTTCTCAAGGATACGTCCCTTGGTCTTTGCATAAGCCTCTATGTCTGAATAACGGTCCAGGTGGTCATCGGTAATGTTCAGAAGCAGACTGATGTCCGGTCGGAACGATGTAATCGTATCGAGCTGAAAGCTGCTGATTTCAACCACGAGGCGATGGGCTTTTTCATGGCCGGTCAGGTAACTGATCAATGGATTGCCGATATTTCCACATACAAATACGGTCTGACCCGACTGTTCCAGCATGTCGCCGATTAGCCGGGTCGTCGTCGTTTTCCCGTTGGTTCCTGTCACGGCGATCATCGGTTCCTTGATAAAGCGGGATGCCAGTTCGATTTCACCTATCAAGGGGATTCCTTTTTCTTGAGCAGCCTGAATGGGTGGAATCGTGTGGGGTACTCCCGGACTGACGACGATGAGGTCGGTATCGATGAACGTGTCCATGACATGTCCTCCGAATTCGGTCTGTACACCCAGTTCATAAAATTTACGGGCGGCTTCTCCCATTTCGTTTTCGCCCGTCATTTCCGAAATGGTGACCGTTGCACCGCGTTGGACCAGAAAGGAGGCCGTCTCGAAACCGGATCGTCCCATGCCAACCACCAGTACTTTTGTATGTTCAAGTTCCATTGCTTATCTCAATTTCAACGTGCTCATGGATATCAGTGCCAGGGCGATGGCGATAATCCAGAATCGAACGATAATCTTTGGCTCCGGCACCCCTTTCAATTCAAAGTGGTGATGCAAAGGCGCCATTCTGAATATGCGTCCCCCATGGGTCATTTTAAAAAAACCTACTTGAAATATTACCGAGAGAGCCTCGATGACGAAGAGTCCTCCAACAATAACCAGCAGGATTTCCTGCTTCGTTATGACGGCGATGGATCCCAGCGCCCCTCCCAGGGAAAGGGAGCCCACGTCCCCCATGAAGATTTGAGCGGGGTAGGTATTAAACCAGAGGAATCCGAGTCCGGCACCGGCCAGAGAGCCGCACATGATTGCCAGTTCGCCGCCGCCGGACACATAGTTGATCTGGAGATACTCTGCCAGTTTGACATGCCCGGTGACATAAGCAAAAATCATATACGTGGCCGCGGCAATAATGACAGGCCCGATGGCGAGGCCATCCAGTCCATCCGTGAGGTTAACGGCATTGGACGTTCCTACGATCACCAGGACAGCGAAGACGATATATCCCAGACCCAGGTCCGGGGATATGTGTTTGAAAAACGGGACGGTCACCCGGGTGTCAAAGTCAGGGTTCAAATAGAGCAGGAAGCCGGCAATCATCGCCAGGACTGCCTGGGCGAAAAACTTGGTTTTGGCCGATAACCCTTTGTTCCGTTTTTTGATGAGCATCAGATAGTCATCCACGAAACCAATGCTTCCGTATCCGACGATGATCAAAAGCACGACCCAGATATAGACATTGGTCAGGTTGGCCCATAACAGCGTCGAGACCAGAATGGAAAGCAGAATCAGGACGCCGCCCATGGTGGGTGTCCCCGCTTTGGTGTGATGGGTGCCCGGCCCATCTTCCTGGATGTATTGACCAATCTGAAGTTTTCTGAGTCGCCTGATGATCCAGGGTCCGAGCAAAAAACAGATGATGAAGGCGGTTAAACTGGCATAAATCGTCCGGAACGTTATGTATCGAAATACATTGAACGCCGATATGGATGTATGCAACGGATATAGCAGGTGATAAATCATGTTGTATCTTCCATTTGGCCATATTCGGCCTGAAGTGCCTGCACCAGGGTTTCCATACGCATACCCCTGGATCCCTTGATGAGAACCCAGTCGTTCGGTTGTATGGCATTCCTAAGCGCATCTAAAATATCATCCTTTGATCCGCAAAGAATGTCTGCTGCCGCCATTCCACCATCACGGGCGCCTTTTTCAACGGCATCGGCAAAGCTACCCGTCACGTAGAGCTTGGCCAGACCCGATGCTGCCGCAAATCTGCCGATTTCCGTGTGCAGCTCTCTAGATGTCCGGCCGAGTTCGAGCATGTCTCCCAGGGCGACCATTCCCCGCTGGTTTTTCCGGAGACCGGCCAGTGTGCGAATGGCAGCTTTGACCGACCCCGGGTTGGCATTGTAGGTGTCATCGATGAGATGAAGTCCATGAACGGTCCGCAGTATGTTCATTCTTCCTTTGACCGGCATGAATGAACCCAGGGCTGTTTTGATCTCGTTTAAGGGTATCTCGAGGCAGTATCCCACAGCAGCGGCAGCCAGTGCGTTGGATACGTTGAACATTCCGGGGACGGGCAGGGTTGCATGGGTATCGCCGTTCGGGACGTGGAGCTGAAAGGAGACCGTGGTTGCACTGTTTTCCAGGGAAGTCGCCCGGATATCCGCATCCTCAGACAGGCCGAACAGGATGGGTTCGCACGTTGCCCGCTTGGCTATGCGCATAACCATGGGGTCGTCGGCATTGAGAATTAACTTGCCTTTTGGTGATAACGATTCGAGCATTTCACCTTTGGCATTCATGATACCTTCCAGGGAACCGAGCCCTTCCAGGTGTGCCGGACCGATATTGGTAATCAAACCGATGTCCGGTGAACAGATCTGACTTAATCGACGAATTTCACCGGGACAATTCATTCCCAGTTCCAGAATGGCCCATTCATGGCTTCGGTCGATTCTCAAGAGTGTCAATGGGACGCCCACCAGATTGTTGAAGTTGCCAAACGGCGAAAGGGCTTTGAATCGGCGGTTGACGATATCTGTGATCATGGTACGCGTGCTTGTCTTGCCGTTGGACCCGGTCAGGGCGACCACAGAGAGATCCGAACGAAGCCTGTGAAACAATGCAAGATCTCCCAGGGCTGTAAGGGTGTCTTTCACGGTGACACAGGTGATACCGGCTCCTTCCAACGTTTTGAACAGTGCCTGGTCTGCTTTTTCCTGGTGGATGATGATTCCCGTAATGCCCTGCCTGATAATGTCCGGAATGAATTTATGACTATCGTGGACATCACCTGTCAGGCAGATAAAGCACTGCTCCTGACGTATGGCCCTGGAATCGATGCTGAACCCGTCAAACCGTGATGTTTGGATGCCGGTAAAAAGAACGCCGCCGGTGGCATCAATGATGTCGGGTACGGACCAGGCTGTTTGTTGATTGGTAATCACCGCTGGTAATCGACCTCCGTTTGTAAGGTGGACAACATGGACTGTGCCACAGCCCGGTCGTCAAAGGGGTTGGATGTATCACCGATAATCTGATACGTTTCATGGCCTTTGCCGGCGATGAGAACCATATCGCCGGGTTTTGCCGCACGGATACCTGTCTGAATAGCACGCTTCCGGTCAGGTTCCCGACAGTATCCCTTGTGAGTAAAACCGTGGTTCAGTTCTCTGACGGTGTACTCGTTTTGACAGATACGTCGAATGCCCGGCAGAATCTGATCGATGATGTCCCCGGGTTTTTCGGATCTCGGGTTGTCGGAAGTGACAATGGTTAGATCCGAGGATGCCGCTGCGATTTGTCCCATCAGCGGTCTTTTAGCTTTGTCTCTGTTTCCCCCGCAGCCAAAAATACAGATGATACGTTCAGGTGCCAGTCGCTTAAGAGCTTTGAGCACATTTTCAAGGGCATCCGGTGTATGGGCGTAGTCGACATAGACCGGTTGGCCCGGGCTTCCGGGAACGCGCTCAAGCCGCCCCGGTACCGACCGTGTCCGGTCGATGCCGGTCTGTATTATTTTGGATGGCAGGGCAAGTGCTGATCCCACACCAGTGGCACTCAGAATGTTTTCAAGGTTGTGTTTGCCCACGAGGGATGAATTAAAATGAACAGGACCCTGGGGCGTTGCGATAGTGCCCCGGATACCGTCGAAATCGATGGTCATTGATTCGGAACGGACCATGCTGCCGGATGAGCGGCCCGTTGTGATACAGGGGTAGGTTAGGTTAGATACAAGCTCCAAACCATGCGGATTGTCCGTATTGATAACCGCTAAAGCCTCTTTTTCGACCCCCAGATATTCGGTAAAAAGTCTTTTTTTACATGCCCAGTATCGATCCATGTTACCATGGTAATCCAGGTGGTCCTGGGTGAGATTCGTAAACACACCGATGTCTAACCGGCAGCCCTCGATCCTTGACAGGTCGATGGCATGGGAAGACACTTCCAGGACGACGTGGGTGACACCCTCCGTTATCATTTCTGCGAGAATCTGCTGGAGATCCAGGGACTCCGGTGTTGTCACGGGGTTTTCAAATATTTTCCCCTTGTAGCGGTAATTGACGGTTCCAATGACACCCACGTGGAAACCCGCCGCAAGAAGAATATTTTCGATGAGATAGGCAGTGGTTGTTTTTCCGTTGGTTCCCGTGATGCCGATAATGGTCAAGCGCCTGCTCGGGTTTCCAAAAAAGTGATCGGCCAGAACAGCCAGGGCCTTTCTTGAGTCAGACACCTGAAAAACGGGTATGGGGGCTGCAGACGGTTTTTGTGAGACCACCGCCACCGCTCCCTTTTTAACGGCATCCTGAATGTAGCGGTGACCGTCGGTTGAAAACCCCTGGATGGCAACGAAAAGACCTCCGGGCATTACATTGCGAGTGTTGTAATGAAGGGATGTCACCTCGATCTCCTGATTGGGTGTGCTGTTGTCATTATGTTTGGCCTTGGGCCCCTTGATTCCGGCCTCATGAATGGCCGTATGTAAATCTCTTAGTTTCAACCGCTGACCCCTGTGATCATGGCGGCCTTGATGACACCCTTTTTGGTTTCCGGCGGGACATTCAGGTGTTGTAATGTTTCATGGGCAATGTTTTGAAATGCCGGGGCTGCCACCGTGCCGCCGTAATGGGCGTCGACGGGCTCATCGATAACTACCAGAATCACGAGCCTGGGGTTGTCCGCAGGCGCAAATCCTAAAAACGATGAGATGTATTTGTCCCGGGCGTATGTGCCGCTTTCGTCTGTTTTCTGGGCGGTGCCGGTTTTGCCGCAAACTGTATAACCGTCGAGGAAGGCGCTGGTACCGGTACCGCCTTCCGTTACGACGGTTTGCATGATTCGTTTGACGGTGGATGCCACTTCGGGAGATGTGGCGCGGCCGATGATTTCGGGCGCTGTCCGTTTTAAGATGCGACCATTCTCGTTGGTGATCGACTGGACGATAAAAGGCTTCATGAGCAGGCCGCCGTTTGCGATGGCGGCAGCCGCTGAAACCAGTTGCATGGCCGAAGTCGATACTCCCTGGCCGAATGCGATGGCGCTGCTATCGATTTTGGACCATCGATTACTGGATGTCAGGATTCCAGCGGTTTCCCCCGGGGAATCGAGACCGGTCTTGCTTCCGAAGCCGAATTTTTTCAAGGTGGTATACAGGGTTTCAGGACCTACCATTTCGACAACCTTGGCAATCCCGATATTGCTCGAATATTTAACAATCTGCTGCAGTGAGAGCCATCCCCTGGGATGTGTGTCGTGGATGGTGTTCGCTCCGATCTTGTAGGCACCGTTTTCACAGTAGAAAATAGTGCTGGGGCTGATGATCCCCGATGACAAGGCAGCTGCCGCGGAGAAAATTTTCATGGTGGAGCCGGGTTCGAAGGGATCGGTCAGGGCACGGTTACGCCACAGATGGCGTGGGTATTGTTTAAATACATTTGGATTGAAGGATGGATAGTGAGATAAGGCTAAAACCTCTCCTGTTCTGGGATCCATGACGACGGCCATGCCGGATTTAGCAGAAAATTCCTTTACCGATGCTTTCAGAGCGGTCTGGGTTATGTATTGAATATTACGGTCTATGGTCAGGATGATATTTTTACCGCCGTGAATCGAATTGTATACAGGATCTTCCACATCCTGATCTTTTGCGAATCCTCGTCCCAGTGCATCTTTCAGCACGGTGAATTTTTCTTCCGTTCCACTCAAAACCTGGTCATAATAGTATTCGGCACCTTCGAGGCCGTTACCATCGATACCCGTAAATCCAATCACCTGTGCTGCAACCGATTTATTGGGATAAAAGCGGTCGTATTCAGGAATGAAACCGATGCCTTTAAGACCGAGGGTCTTGATGGCGCTGACTTCTTTGGGGGTGGCCTGACGTTTTACCCAGACAAATCCCTGCCTGGCCTGAAATTTCTCCAGTAATTTTCGCCTGTCTTTTCGGAGTATACCGGCAAGCGCCTTGGATGCCGATGGCTTGTCCTCGATCTGGTTCAGGTAGGCGGCGATGGATGTCCCTTCAATGCTGACGGCCAACTCGTTTCCGCCCCGGTCGTAGATGGTTCCCCGCTTTCCTTTCTGAACAAACGATTTCTCGTATTGTTTTGCCGCCTTTTCTGATAACCATGACCCGCAGAAAACCTGCAGATAGACAGCCTTTGCACAGATGACCGAGATCAATAGAAAAAAACAGACGCCCATGAAGGCAATGCGCAGCTTGATGTAGTTTTTCGGGGGCTTTTTCATGGTATCAGGATCGTTTTTTCAGTCGTGGGCATGATCAGGCCCAGCTGTTGTTTTGCGATTTGAGCGATGCGGTCTGGAGATTTCAAGCGCGCAAGCTCTATTTTAAGGCTGTTTTGATACGCTATCAATTGTTTCTGGTTGCGGGCTTCTTTGGAAATTTCATATCCATGCTGTACGTTTTGAACCCGGCACCAGGTATAGAAAAGAAGTTCTACGATAAAAATAAACATCATGACCATCCACATACCCGTTGTCTTGAATCTGCGTGTTCGTGTGTTTGTCATGATAATTTTTCCGCGACCCGTAATGTAGTACTTCTTGCCATGGGATTGGTCGAGATTTCTTCCGGGGTCGGTCGCAATCCCTTTTTTACCAGAATGCGGACCTGGCATTCTTTTTGGCAGACGCACCTTGGAAAATCAGGCGGACACGTACAGGCCTTTGCCAGGGCTTTGAAGCCGTGCTTGACGATTCTGTCCTCAAGAGAATGAAACGTCAGGATGCAGACACGCCCGCCGGGTTTGAGATAATCAGCAAAAGTCTCCATGAACTGTGTCAGTCGGTCCAGCTCATGGTTTACAGCTATTCTCAGCGCCATGAAAACGCGTGTGGCTGGATGACGCCCGGGTTTCCATTTGGCTCTTGGGATAGCTTCGGAAACAATATTCGCCAGTTGAAGGCTGGAACGGATAGCTGCTTTCTGTCGGGCGATTCCTATCCGTCCGGCAATATGTTTGGCCCAGCGTTCTTCTCCATATGTTTTAAAGAGATGGGCGAGTTTTTTTTCGTCCAACGAGTTCACCAACACTTCTGCACGAGTACCTGATCGTGTATCCATGCGCATGTCGAGGGGTTCTTCACGTCTAAAGCTGAATCCCCTCCCGCTTGATTCCAGTTGGTGAAGGGAGACGCCCAGGTCGAGCAGCATGCCGTCGACTGCCGGGATATTCAACTGCGCTAGAAATTCGGGGAATTGGGAATAGTTTCCATGAAAGAGGTGCGTTGCGGCTTTGGTATGTTGCAACACGGTTTTGG
Organism: Deltaproteobacteria bacterium; assembly: GCA_003647375.1. The sequence goes on along the minus strand of QMMS01000054.1, from coordinate 10,217 downwards.
CATTTTCGATTGCATCCAGGTCTTGATCGATGCCGATGAGACAGCCACCAGGATGAATTCTATTCAGGATTGCCGATGTATGACCGGTGCCACCGATTGTGCCGTCTAAATATGTTTTGCCCGGTTGGCAATTCAGATAATCAACAACTTCTGATAACATCACTGGAATATGTCGATAGGGCATGAGATCAAATTCCTAATTTGGCAATTTCGTTTCGAACCTCCTCTTTTTTCATGTCTTTTTCCATGGTCGCATTCTCCTTGTCCCAGTTTTCCCGAGACCATATCTCAAAATGATCCAGGACGCCCACCAGAACGATTTCTTTGTCAAGGCCGGCATATCCTCTCAGTGTTGGCGGAACAAGAATACGATCCTGTTTGTCCCAGACACACTCGAACGCACCCCCGATAAAGACCCTTCTGAACCGGCGCATGTTATCGTTTTTTTCGGCCAGGGAAAGAATTTTTGATTCGATTTTTTCCCATTCCCTCAAGGCATAGACCACCAGACTCCTGTCCATCCGGGACACCATTAAGCGGTGTCCGTCCCGGTGGGAGATGACATCCCGAAAGCGCTTAGGGATAATGATACGCCCCTTGACATCGATGGTATGAAAAGAACTGCCGCGATACATAATTCACCAATAATATCCACTTTGATCCACTTTTGGTGCATAAAAGTACATTATCGGTAGAAAGTCAAGTAAAAAATGAAAGATATAAATATATTATTTATAATAATTTACGAGTGTTAATATAAAAAATCAATAGATATTGTTGGTGGTGAATTGTGGAGATAATCAGAATACGTTCATGCTTCACTTCCATGGGACCAGTAGGAACGGTTTTTGGGGTTGTCATAAACATGTTTCGAATAAGCTATCGGCTCAAGGGGTTTCCATATTTTTTTCAAATGGACATATCATGATCCATCTGCATCACTAGCGTAGTGCCCTGCCGGATTGATGATGTTTCTGCGGCCTTATGTTACTAACATTCGACCGTATTTCATCATCAATCAGGCGGGCACAAGACAAGGCTTCGTTTGATAGGTCCATTTGAAAAAAATATGGAAACCCCTTTACGGTGCAACTGGGACGTTATTTTGACAAATGTTATAGAGTCTTCATATGAAAATGGGTATCGCCTAGGTTTCTTGTGGCTTGACAATGATTCCTCATGGTTGATAGAACCTATCTCAAAAATGTCTTTTATCCCAATCTCTGTGTTGCTCTCTCGTTTCAAATTAGGCAATACAAAGGAGCCTCGCTCAGTGCCAAACAGGGCCCCCGGAATGGCGAAAAGTCCATCTTCTGTGGAAAAAATAAAGATTCTTGCCGAAAGAATGTTTGCTGCCGCCAAAGGGAGCCATGACTGGGAACATACCCTCAGGGTGTTTCGTCTGTGCCGGCGAATCGGCGACGCAGAAAGGGCGGATATGGATGTGCTGCTCATTGCAGCATGTCTCCACGATATCGGCAGGTGCTATCAGGATGCGTCCAACGGCAGAATCTGCCATGCAGAAAAGGGAGCTGAACTTGCTGAACCGCTGATTCGGCCACTTCCTCTGTCTGAAGAAAGAAAACAAAACATTTTGCATTGTATACGATCGCACCGCTTTCGGGGGAGTGGCACTCCCAGAACAATCGAAGCACGGGTTCTTTTTGATGCAGACAAACTGGATGCCATCGGTGCGGTGGGTATCGGCAGGGCATTTCTTTTTGCCGGTGAGGTGGGGGCCCGGCTTCACAATTCGCATGCGAATATTGATGATACCCAACCCTACTCGAAGGAAGATACCGCTTATCGCGAGTATCGGGTGAAGCTGTCGAAGATCAAGGATCGAATCCTGACGAATGAAGGTAAACGTCTGGCAACGGATCGGGACACTTATATGGTCTCTTTTTTTGATCGATTTTTATCCGAGTATGAGGGAGAAAAATAGGGTTTTAGGTTTTAACTCAACTTTCTGGATTCAGCTACCGCGAAATGAATAATCCGCTGGCGCTGTTCGAACTCGCCGCAAGGGTTCTTAACATCAGCGCCGGCCATATAGTTAAATGGATTTGGCCATTAGATGACTTTTTTCCATATTGGATCTTCATTGTTGGCGCTGATGTAAAGATCCCTAATTGGCTCAAACAGCGAAAATCGCCATCGGATCACCCATTTCGCTCCTAAAACATGAAACCCGAAAGTTGAGTTTTAAGTTTTAGGTGTTAGGTAAAGTCCAGACCAAGGGCCACCAGCAGAAAGCAGTAATGAATGACGCCCGCAGGGTATAGCAGGGTATAATAGCGTTCATTGAGCTTGTTGAGTTTCTTGAGTTCATTGGGTTGATGGAACAGGGTCGTGTTGAGAGCTATATACCGTTTGCTGAAGGCAACACAATAAACGCAACGAACACAAGGAACTCAATAAACATCTAAATAGGGAGGTAACCATTTATGGGAATCAATATCGTAGAAAAAATCGATGACTCGGTTAAAATCAATCACGTTCTTTTGAGCGTTTCCGACAAGCAGGGGCTGGACACGTTTGTTCCCCGGCTGATGCAAATCAATCCGGGTATTCAGTTTTTATCCACCGGCGGAACCTATCAGAGGCTCAAAGAGATCCTTGGCGACAAATCGTCTGCCTGCTTGAAACAGGTGTCCGAATATACCGGCCAACCCGAGACCCAGGGCGGGCTTGTGAAGACACTGGATTTCAAGATATACCTCGGGCTCCTGACCGAGACATACAATGACGCTCACAAGAAAGATCTGTCCAGGACAAACAGTGTGCCCATCGATATGGTGGTGGTGAATCTCTACCCCTTCAAGGAAACCATTTCAAGGCAAGGCGTGACCCCTGAACAGGCTCGTGGAAATATCGATATCGGTGGGCCTTGCATGATCAGGGCTTCGGCAAAAAATTTTATCAGGGTCGCATCGGTCGTGGATCCAGGGGATTACGATATGGTTATTGCTGATATGGAGAAAAACACCGGGTTCACTTCGCTGGATCTTCGCTTTCGACTCGCACAAAAAGCATTTGAACATACGGCGGTTTATGATCGCACGATTGCGGACTTTTTAGCATCTAAAAACCAGGGGGAAGTCAAGGACTGCTATAATTTTTAAATCCGAAGCACGAAAACACGAAATCTGAAAAACACGAAAATTTTCATGGTCTTTTTCGTGGTCACGCGGCGCAAGCGCCTGCGCTGCGCGTTCGACTTTTCGTGATTTCGTGATAAAAAATCTTTTTCTTTTCCGGTTTATCCGGGTTGGGAGCTTGCCATGTCTGAAGATTTGAAAAAAATGTACAGTACCATCGTGGAGGACAACTTTCCTGCCAACATGGAGGTAAGTTTTATCGATAAGGAGAAACGTCAGACCCTGTTTTACGAAAAGGTCACCTGGGTGATCGATGGTGTCCAAAAAGGTCTGCGGTACGGAGAAAACCCTGGTCAGGAAGCTGCGCTTTTCAAACTGGTGAATGGCAATCTCATGCTGGGTGAAACCGAAACCATCCAGCCGGGACAGTATCTTGCGTCGGATGTCGAGCTGCTCCAGTCAGGTAAACATCCCGGGAAAACCAACCTCACGGATGCCGACAATTCCCTGAACATCCTGCGGTATTTTGTGGACAAGCCAACGGTCGTTATTGTCAAGCACAACAATCCGTGCGGTGTTGCCCAGGCAGACACGTTGACCGATGCCTACGTCAAGGCCAATATGGCTGACAGGGTGGCGGCATTTGGCGGTTGTATCGCGCTCAATCGACCCGTGGACAAAGCTACGGCGGAAGCCGTTTCCAGTCAGTATTCAGAAGTCGTCGTAGCTCCGGAGTTCGAAGAAGGCGTCATGGATATTTTTTCTTTGAAGAAAAACCTGCGCGTCATTCGGATAGACAATATCAATAGACTTCAAAGCTTTGTTGGCAAGCGTTGTGTAGAGTTTAAAAGTCTCATTGACGGCGGTTTTATTGCCCAGTGGTCCTTCGTTCCCGCGGCACGTTCAAAAGAGGATCTGGTGCCGGCGGAATGTACGTATCAGGGACAAACCTACAAAACCGATCGAATTCCCACGGAAAAGGAATACCAGGACCTGCTTTTTGGCTGGCTGGTGGAATCCGGTATCACCTCCAACTCGGTGATTTATGTAAAGGATCTGGTTACCGTCGGAATCGGAACCGGCGAGCAGGACAGGGTCGGTGTTGCTGAGATCGCACGGGATAAAGCCTATCGAAAACTGGCGGATCGATACTGTTTTGAAACATTCAAGACTTCCTACAACGACATGAAGGATGATGCAGCGCTGTCTGAAATAGACACACGCGTGTCTAAAGAAAAGGGCGGCCTGATCGGGGCTGCTATGGTGAGTGATGCGTTCTTTCCTTTTCGTGACGGGGTTGACGTGGGTATTCGGGAGGGTATTTCTGCAGTTGTCCAGCCCGGCGGATCCACCAATGACTATCAATCCATCGAGGCATGCAATGCAGCCGGCGTTACCATGGTGTACACGGGTCAGAGAAGCTTCAAGCACTAACCCAAATATTTCTGCGTTAGGGTTCGCGCAAAAATAACTTAATAAAGTTGGCGCTCAGATTTGGTTCAGGTTTGGCTGATTCGAGAGAGCAAAACCACAGGAATAGCAAGCTATTTCGCGGATTTTGCGAGTGAGACATCGGCCAAAGATGGGCTGAAGCTGAGATGCCAAAATGTGAAGTTATTTTTGCGCGAGCCCTTAGATACTTGACATTGTTTTGGAAATCGAATTGTATGGTCGTTTAATATCAATTGTGGATCATCTCCAAAAGAGCTGACCCACAATGAAGGGTTCGAGGATTCGAGGGGCCAAGGGTTCAAGGGGTAGCTTATAGCTAATAGCAACCCTCCCAGCATCCAAGCTGCTTTCAGAAGAAGCAAACATAAATATTAACGATGGGTGAGTATTCATGAAAGATGTCATATTCAGTTCCTGGGCGGGAGAGGTTGTCGATAATCGTGATGACTCCAACGGTTCTATGACGGAACCCAACGCATTCAAAGAAATTCAAATGCCTAAAAAGCTGAATGAAACAGAACCGATCAAGGCGTTTATGGGTTGGGATGGTTTTGTTCTTCGTTCAGAAGATGTTCATGTGGTGGATCTCTGCCGGGCATACATGGAGGCTGTACAAAACCAGTCCTGCGGAAAGTGCATACCGTGCCAGACCGGAACAACCGTTATGGTAAAAACGCTGGAGGCTATATGCAACGGCCAAGGCAGACCATCAGACATCGTCTACCTGAGAGACGTCGCCGAGACGGTCCATCGTACGGCCAAGTGCGGTATCGGGAAGACCGGTCCCCTGCCGATTCTGCAGGCCTTGACCTATTTCCCGGAGCAGTTTTCGGATCTGGTTGACGCAAAGAGAACCCTTACGCCCGGTCAATATCATGCCAACGTCACGGCGCCGTGTATGGAAGCCTGCCCGATTCACCTGGACATTCCCCGTTATGTCGAATGTATCAAAGAGGGCCGGTTTCAGGATTCGCTGGATATTATTCGTACGCGCTTGCCTCTTCCGGGAATCGTCGGACGTGTCTGTGTGCGTCCATGTGAGGAAAATTGCCGCAGGGCCAATCTGGATGAGCCCGTATCCATAAAATATCTTAAGCGGTTTGTGGCGGATCAAGAACTGGCCAAACAGAAGGAACCTGTTTATGAGATCGTCACGTCTTCGAAAACAGGCAAGGTTGCCATTGTCGGGGCCGGGCCAGCGGGTGTCACCTGCGCATTTCATCTCGCCAAAATGGGGCACGCCGTGATTATCTATGAACACCTGTCAGAGCCCGGAGGCATGTCGGCAGTGGGTATTCCCGACTATCGTCTTCCACGGGCCGTTTTACGTTCAGAGGTGGAGCAAATCCAGAAACTGGGTGTCGAGATTCACTACAATACCACCATTGGCAAGGATATTACCCTGTCACAGCTGGAAAACGATTTCGATGCTGTATTTATCGGTATCGGGGCACAGGACAGCACATCCATGCGGGTTCAGGGTGAAGAAAAAGGATACAAAGGTTTTATCCCTGGTGTTCAATACCTTCTGGATATCAATCAGGGACGGGATCCCTACCCGGATGGAAAAAAAGTCGTTGTGATCGGTGGTGGGAATGTTGCCATTGACTGTGTGCGAAGTGCATTCAGGATCGAGAAGGAGGATGTGCACCTGGTTTACCGAAGAACCCGGAAGGAGATGCCTGCCGATGAAGTGGAAATCCGGGATGCCGAAGAAGAGAATGTTCAATTCAACTTCTTGACGACGCCGGTGCGCATCATTGCCGAAAACGATCGGGTGATCGGACTCGAATGTATCCGGATGAAACTGGGAGCGCCCGACAAGAGTGGCCGCCGGAGACCAGTTCCCATCGAGGGATCCGAATTTACATTCGATTGTGATACGGTTGTGCCGGCCATCGGCCAGCGCGTGGACCTGTCCCTCCTGGAGGGAACGGAAGGGGTAGAGACAACAGCCTGGAAGACCTTTATTGTGGATGATGTCACCAAGCAGACATCCCGGCCCAAACTTTTTTCCGCCGGGGATTGCGAGACAGGTCCGGGTGCGCTGATAACAGCCTGTGCAGGCGGCCGGAAAGCTGCCCAGAGCATCGACCACCTCATCAACGGTCAGCCCCTCGAATACACCCGGGAGGACTGTTTTCACCGATTTTACAATGATGTAAGGGTATACGACCGGGAAGAAGTGCTTGGTGATATTGGCGTGGCAAAGCGGAAGCACCTAGAGATGTTGCCGCCTGAGACACGCAAGACAACCTTTGATGAAGTGGAAAAGGGTTTTTCAACTCCCGAAGCCATTGCCGAAGCAAATCGCTGCCTGAGGTGTTATCGGGTAGGGGTTGTAGCTGTTTAGCCGTTTTAAGTGTTAGGTTTTAAGTTTTAGGTTTGTAATAAAAGCACAGGCTGTAGGAGAAGCTCCTGGGCCAATACGGTAGTTCTTACACAGAACCCAATCCGGATAAACCAGAAAAGAAAAAGATTTTTTATCACGAAACCACGAAGGTACGAAATCACGAAAAAAAACATGAAAAATTTCGTGTTTTTCAGATTTCGTGTTTTCGTGATTGCTTTATTTTTGGCCCCAAAGTACACAAAAAATACAGTTAAGGGACTACCAGCCTACAGTCTAAACAACCTATTATCCTACAGCCTATCAGTCTAATATCCTACAGTCTAACAGCCTATCAGCCTATCAGCCTATCGGTCTATAGTCTATAGCCTGATCTTCACCGAATTGACATGCGCATCGAGTCCTTCCACCTCTGCCAGCCGCATGATGTCCCCGGCCTCCTTTTTGAAGGGTGCCTCGGCGTAGTGGATAAGGCTGGTCTTCTTGACAAAATGGTCGACGGAAAGGGCCGATGAATAGCGCGCTGTTCCTGCCGTGGGTAGTACGTGATTCGGTCCGGCAATATAGTCGCCCACAGGTTCCGGTGTATGGTTTCCAACGAAAACAGCACCGGCATGGCGGATTTTTCCAATGATGCTGAACGGGTTCCGGGTCTGAAGTTCGAGGTGTTCGGGGGCGACCCGGTTGGCAATGCTGATGGCCGTGGTGATGTTCGGTACGACCAGGATGGCCCCATACTTTTTGAGGGCTGCCGCGGCAATGTTTTTTCTCTGGAGGGTTTTTAGCTGCTCTTCCAGCGCCATGGAAACTTCCTTGGCGATCTCGGCCGATGTTGTCACAAGGATCGAAGATGATAGCGGATCGTGTTCCGCCTGGGAAAGAAGGTCTGCGGCGATATAGGCAGGTACGGCACTGTCATCGGCCACAATCAGAATCTCACTGGGACCTGCCAGCATATCGATGCCCACATCCCCTGAGACCAGTTTTTTTGCAAGGGTTACGTAGATATTGCCGGGGCCGACAATGACATCCGCCTTGGGTATGGTTTCCGTACCATAGGCCAGAGCGGCAATGGCCCAGGCGCTGCCCGCTTTGTAAATATCCTTTACGCCGGCCTTTTTTGCTGCAACCAGCAGATGCGGGTTGACCGCACCATTTTTCATGGGCGGGGTTACCATGGATATTCTATGGACGCCTGCCAACGCCGCGGGGATGGCGCACATCAACACCGTCGAAACAAGAGGTGTTTTTCCCTCTCTGCCACCGGGTACGTAAATGCCTGCAGCATCCACAGGATTGATTAACTGTCCTACAAGAACGCCCTCCCGATCGGTGCTGATCCATGATTTTTGAAGCTGTTTCTGATGAAATGCCTTGATTTGTCTTGTTGCGCGGTTGAGGGCCCTCAGAAATGTGCGATCAATATTTTTTAGGGCAGTCTCAATTTCTTGTGAGGTTACCTGGATGGATGACTCGATCACAGCTGCGGAATCAAATTGATGGGTGTAACGGATAAGGGCTGCATCACCGTTTTTTCTTATATTTTCGATAATGCGGTTGACCGCGGTGATGTCTTTCTTTTTGAACCCGATGGTTCTATTTTCGATCACTTCAAGCCTTTTTTCAGCGGCCAAGGATGGGTATGTGTAGGTTTTCATGTTGTTTTATCCTCGTTGAAATCATATTTATGGTGGTATATTTACGGATCTATATTCCAAAAGAAGGAAAAGGTTCCGGCCGATGGATAACCCTGATGTGACCGTGAAAAACTCGTTTCTAAGAGGCCATAATACCGAACAGGGCCAAACATTAAAGAAAAATGATGTCAAATTGGCATGGCAGAGAACTTATTGGAACTTTTCATACTGTTCGGTATAATGGACTCTAAGAAACTCAGACAGTTTCCCGATCACATCAGGATCACCCATCGGCCTTATGAGTTACTTAGGATTGGTTATAGGTCTGTATATTTATGTTGAAATCGGCGCATTTGTCAATTCATAACACGATTTTATTGACATATGGATTCATTTCTGTGCTAATAAGTAATGTTCTATTAAGAAACACTAAAGCCTTGATATAAGTCGCGAAAGAATGGAGGAAACACTCATGACAAACAGAATTTACAATTTCAACGCGGGACCTGCCGCTCTGCCTTTAAGTGTGCTGGAAGAAATACAGGCCTCTTTTCTGGACTTTAAGGGATCGGGCATGTCCATTACCGAAGTGAGTCACCGGTCCAAGTGGTTCGATGATGTTATCAATGATGCGATTGAGCGTCTCAAGCGGCTCTTAACCCTGGACGAAACCTTTCATGTGCTCTTTTTGCAAGGGGGGGCCAGTCAGCAATTCTGCATGGTGCCCATGAATTTTCTGGCCCATGGCGGGACCGCCGATTATGTCAATACAGGCACCTGGTCAACCAAGGCCATCAAGGAGGCCGAGATTCAGGGCAAGTCCATTCAAATGGTGGCCTCTTCAGAGGACAAAAACTTTTCCTATATTCCCAAAGGCATTTCCTTTAACCCGGACGCTGTGTACGCGCACATCACCTCCAACAATACCATAAAGGGGACCCAGTGGGCGGAATTCCCGGATACTGGCGGTGTGCCGCTGATTGCAGACATGTCGTCCGATATCCTGAGCCGTGCATTCGATGCCCATAAATTCGGCATGTTTTACGCGGGCGCCCAGAAAAACATGGGCCCTGCAGGTGTCTGCGTTGTCGTTATCCGGGATGATTTTCTTGAAATGGTGCCGGAATCCATACCCACCATCTTGAAATATTCGACCTTTTCGGCAAAGAATTCCATGTTCAACACGCCCCCCTGTTTTGCCATTTATACGGTGCAGCTGATTCTGAAGTGGATCGAAGAGACCATCGGCGGGCTCGAAAAAATGGCGGAAACCAACACGGAAAAGGCAGATTTGTTGTACAAGACCATCGATGAGAGTGAATTTTACCGAGGGACAGCGGCGGTGGACAGTCGCTCCATGATGAACGTGACCTTTCGTCTTCCGGATGAGGATCTGGAAAAGGCATTTGTCGCAGAAGCAATTGAAAACCAGCTGGGCGGACTGAAGGGGCATCGTTCGGTGGGCGGGTGCCGGGCATCCATATACAATCCAACACCACTGACGGCAGTCCAGGCACTCTGTGATTTCATGAAAGCGTTTGAACAGAAAAAAGGATAATAACCCAACTTCAATATTTGTTGCCTTCAAGTAATTGATTAATTGTGCTTCATGCGCAAGGGCCAGGGCACGAACTGCTTTTAGTTCAACGATAACTTTTTCGTTTGCAATTAAGTCTG
>QMMS01000053.1 GCA_003647375.1 Deltaproteobacteria bacterium | reverse complement strand
TTTCCGGCAACAAGTGCCATCACGAAAACCTGGGGATGGTGTGTCCCAAGGGCCGTGAAACACCGGAATGGGTATATCATTCAGAGCGTTTGACCGGGTGTCTCAAACAAACGTCAAAAGGCGGCTTTTCGGCCATATCCTATGATGACGCCTTGGATGAAATTGCTCAGAAAATGTTGAACATCAGGGATAGGTCCGGAGCTCGCGCCATGAGCGCCTGGACCGGTGAGGCCATAGGCTTTCTTCAGCAGGAGGCATATGCCCAGCGGTTTATCCATGCCTATGGGTCGCCCAATTTTTTTACCGCGGATTCCGTCTGTTTTGCACTGCGTCTCATGGCTTATCAGACCTGCCAGGGGTACTGGTCCTACCCGCCTGATTTCGAAAAGGCCGATATGACGATTTTGTGGGGATCCAACCCTGCTTATTCTCATCCGCCGTTCATGCAACGCATCAATCGATCCAGGCGACAGGGCGGCCGGCTGGTTGTGGTGGATCCCCGGCGTTCTGTGGCGGCTAAGAAAGCAGATCTCTTTTTACAGGTGCGTCCCGGCACGGATGCGGCCCTGGCTCTTTGCCTGATCCGATTTCTGATCCATGAGAAGGCGTATGACCAGGATTTTGTCGCGTCATACAGTCTCGGGTTTGAAGAACTGGCTGCATATGCAGAAAAATTCACATTGGCCTACGTAGCAGAGCAGACAGGTGTTTCAGAACAGCTTCTCAGTCAAATGCAGGGCATGCTGCTGCAAAGCCTTCCTCAATGTGTCAGTTTTGTGGGGATTTCTCTGGAACATCAGACCAACGGGTTCAACACCATCCGGGCCATTGCCTCACTGAGTGCTTTGTGTGGAGCAATCGACATCCAGGGTGGTGAGCTCTGGAACGAGGATATTCAGGTCAACCATCTAAACCCGTTGAGCAACAGGCAGTTCAGAGAGATGGACCCGGCAGGATATGCGCACTATCCGCTTTTTTACGATGTGATGCGCAAGTGCCATTCGCTACCCGGTATCGATTATATGCTCGGCAAGGGGACGTACTCCATTGAGGGCTTGATTTTTTCCGGCACCAATCCCGTGTTGACGAACCCCAATGCCAATAAGGTGGCTAAAGCCTTTTCCACTCTGGATCTTCTGGTGGCCAGGGATCTCTTTATGACGGAAAGTGCTAAACTGGCTCACTACATCATTCCGGCAGCTTCTTTTTTAGAGCGTTCTGAGCTTCATGTTTATCCGGATGTTCAGCGCGTGGCACTGTCACAAAAAGTTCTGAACGTGGAGGGCGTGTGGGATGAGTATACCTTCTGGCATGATCTGGCACACAGACTTGGTTTCGGGAAAAAATATTTTGCATGGGAGGACGAAACCGCGGTCAACCGATGGCTTTTGAAACCCACCGGAATCTCCCTGGAAGATTTGATAACGAGCCCGGAAGGGGTGGTCTACAGTGGCAGGGTCAAGCATCAAAAATTCAAAACCCAGCCATTTCCGACACCCTCAGGCAAATTCGAATTTACCTCGGTACGTTTGGATCTGTTGGGCTGTTCGCCGCACCCGGTATATAAACCGCCCGATTATCTGACCGCATTTGAAAACAAATTTCCTCTGCGGATGATCAGTGGAACGAGAAAAGCGATTTTTTACCACTCAAGGTTTCATGAAATCGAAAAATTCAAACGGGCCATTCCAGGAGCCCGGGCGGAAATTCATGCCGACGATGCATCCGAACTGGGCATTCGAGACGGTGAGACCGTTCGAATCGTGTCCAGGATCGGGGAAATCTCCGTTCCGGTGAAGGTAATGGAAAACGGCAAGATTTTAAAAGGATTTATTGACATACCCCATGGCTGGAACGAACCCAATGTCAACTGCCTCACGGATGACCGGGATGTGGACCCCGTGGGGGGCTTCCCCAATCTAAAGATCGTACCGGTTAGAATTGAAAAATTGGCTTGTAATATTTAATGGTTTTGTATTATTCATGCCCATCGGTTTCGCCCGATCGCTCAATTTAGGTCTCACTATCATAATTTTATCGAACAGCATTTGCCTTGCTGAAGGAAGGAAAAGATGGACTTCAGATTAACCAAAGGGGAAGAATCTAAAAAACAGGAATTTACGGCGTTTTTCGAGGGTGAAATGAAAAACGCACCGCCCCAATTCGGAAACGGCGGTTTGGAGGGTGTTTATGACACCGAAGAGGGCTTTGCATTCCACAAATACATGGCTGTGAAACTGGCGGATAAAGGTTGGCTCTCCATGGCGTGGCCCAAGCAGTACGGCGGCCGGGACGCGTCCATCATGGAGCAGGTCGTCTTTGATGAAGTCAGAGGATATTACAATGCCCCGGGTGTGGATGCATTTGCTGTGGGCATGTTTGCCCCCACCCTGATGGCCGGTGCTAACGATGAACAAAAAGCGCGCCTGCTTCCGCCCATCGCAGAGGGAAAAGCGTTTTACTGCCAGGGATGGAGTGAACCGGATGCCGGTTCGGACCTGGCATCCCTGACAACGACAGCCGTTCGCGAGGGGGATCATTATGTTGTTAACGGTCAGAAAACCTGGACGACTGGGGCACATAGAGCGGAATATATGTTTCTGCTGGCCCGCACCGATACCGAGTCAAAGAGGGGCAAAGGGCTTTCGGTCTTTCATTTGAGAATGGAGCTGCCGGGTGTTCAGGTTCGCCCCGTGCTGTATATGAACGGGAAACATGTGTACAATGAGGTGTTTTTCAAAGATGTGAAAATCCCGGCTGAAGATTTGATCGGCGTGGAAGGGGAGGGCTGGGCCCTCACGCGTCAGACCATGAACTTCGAGCGCAGCGGTGCCGGTGGATTTTCAGGAGCCAGACGATACCTTGAGCAGATGATAGCATACGCTAAGAAGACCACCCGCAACGGGCAGCCGCTTTCAAAAGACCCCAACGCCAGGCGGAAAATGGCGGAGGTGTTCATCGGTGCCGAAGTGGGCAAGTCACTGGCTTATAAAATCGGCTGGATGCATCAAAAGGGTGATTTTGCCGGTCTGATCACCGCAGCTTCCGCCTCTAAATTGTATTCCACTGAATTGGCTCAAAAGCTGGCCAATTACGCAACCGAAATGATGGGTCTTTACGGTCAACTGGAGGAAGACCCCCTTGCACCCCTGGGGGGTGCCATGTCGGATCTTTACCAGATGAGCAAAGGGGCAACCATTTTTGCCGGTACCAATGAAATTCAGCGCAACTTGATTGCCTGGGTGGGGTTGGGCTTGCCGCGATTAAAGTTCAAATAAAAGTCACCTCAAAAATGTCTTTTGGCCCAATCTCTGCGTTGGGTTCACGTTTCAACTCCTCAAAATACAAAAGTATTCCTGCGGGTTGAAACGTGAACCCGCCTTGACCTTGAACCAAAATCCTATTTTTGAGATGCTTTTTAAAACATCAAAACCAATATCGGGTTCCGGCCGATGGATAATCCTGCTGTGACCGTGAAAAACTCGTTTCTAAGAGGCCATAATACCGAACAGGGCCTACCATTAAAGAAAAATGATGCCAAATTGGCACGGCAGAAGACTTATGGGAATTTTTCATACTGTTCGGTATAATGGACTCTAAAAAACTCAGACAGTTTCCCGATCACATCAGGATCACCCATCGGCCTTATGTGTTACCTGTAGGATTGATTATAGATCCGTAAAATTTCATGCTCATCTGCGAACGACGAAGCATGCAGTATGAGTTTTCTATTGAAAGGAAATGAAGAGATGGACCTGGATTTTAACAAAGAGCAGGAAATGCTGCGAAAATCGGTGGCGGAATTTCTATCCAAGGAATGTCCTTTCGATACTGTCAGGGAGATCGAGGACAGCGCAGAGGGGTATGACAAGAAATTATGGAAAAAAATGGCCGGACTGGGGTGGATGGAAATCCACTTTCCGGAGGCATACGGCGGACTGGGGGACCCCTTTGTGGATATGACCATCATCATGGAAGAGATGGGGAAAAAGGCTTTCCCAAGTCCGTTCTTTTCTACGGTGATTCTGTGCGGTCTGATCTTGATGGAAGGGGGGTCTGAGGAGCAGAAGAAAACGCTCTTACCCAAAATTGCCGCGGGAAAACGGATCATGGCTCTGGCGCAATACGAGGAAGAGGCCAGTTATCTTGAATCCGGGATTCAACTATCCGCTCAACCCGATGGGGGAAATTATGTTCTGGATGGCAGGAAGCTATTTGTGCTGGATGCCAATGTTGCCGACGATATCATAGTCGCCGCCAGAACCGGCGAAGGCGTCACGCTGTTCCTGGTGAATGCCAAGGCACCCGGCGTGTCCATTCAAAAGATGCGGACCATCGGCAAGGACAACAACAGTGCCGTCACTTTCGACAAAGTAAACGTGTCAAAAGATAGCATGGTGGGCGGCCCCGGTGCAGGGTGGTCCATTCTGGAACAGGCGGCCCCCAAGGCCACGGTGGCCAAATGTGCTGAAATGCTTGGCGGGTGCGAGGAAGCCATTACCATGACCGTTGCCTACGCAAAGGAGAGGGTACAATATAGTACACCCATCGGCGGGTTCCAGGTTATCCAGCATTACATGGCTGACATGCGTATAGCGTATGATACCAGCATATATTATCTGCACAAGGTGGTATGGATGCTGGATCAAGGTATGGACGCAGTCAAAGAAGTATCGGCACTCAAGGCGCAGGTGAACGAGCAGTACAAGTTCATAACCGAACGCGCCGTACAGATCCACGGCGGCATAGGGACCACGCGTGAATTCAATATCGGCCTGTTTTACAGAAGAGCCAAGGCGTTCGAAACCATCCTCGGTGATACGGCTCATCACCATGATAGACTGGCGGATGCTTTGGGTATGTAAAGGTCACACTGATTTATCCGCCTTCGCAGAACCCCACGGGCTTGCCCGAGGGGTTCCATTTCTCCGGGACATCCGGATTGGGAGATGACAGTTGGAATTTCTACAGGTGTTGATTACCGGGTTGGGACAGGGATGTCTTTACGGCCTCATTGCCCTGGGATTTGTCTTGATCTATAAGGCCACGGAGATCGTAAATTTTGCCCAGGGAGAGCTGCTGATGATGGGCGCTTTTTTTGGGGTGACGTATGCGGGGATTCCCGGTTTACCTTTCTGGCTTGTTTTTTTCCTGACCGTCGCTTCCATGGCTGTATTTGGATATCTGCTGGATATGCTGGTGATTCGCTCGATGATCGGCGAATCCCAGTTTTCCGTTATCATTTTAACCATCAGTATCGGTTTTATTCTGCGTGCGGTGGCCGGCGGAATCTGGGGGTCGGATATTCTGTCCCTGGAGACACCCTACTCCGGGGAGATGGCCGAAATTGGCGGTCTCATCATCGGGCAGGAGTATCTCGTGGTCATTGCCGGAACCATCGTTCTGTCTCTGGCCCTGTATCTTTTTTTCAGATTTTCCAGCCTGGGGATTGCCATGCAGGCTGCATCTCAAAATCAGTTGGCTGCGTACTATATGGGAATTCCCGTCAAAAGGGTTTTTTCCCTGATATGGGCCATCAGCGCGATGGTTGCCGCAGTGGCAGGTATATTAACGGCCCCCATCTCACTGGTGAGTCCGCAAATGGGTTTTATCGGCATCAAAGCTTTCGCGGCAGCCGTCATCGGCGGTTTCGGGAGTCTTCCCGGCGCATTGATCGGCGGTCTGATCATCGGCAGTTCGGAACAGTTGGCCGGGACCTATCTTCCCACCGGATTCCAGGAAATTTCGGCTTATGCGATCATGTTCCTGGTGTTAACGGTACGTCCACAGGGTCTATTTGCACAGATACAACAAAAGAAAGTCTAATCATGCGGATTATATTCAAAACGTCTTATCTCCAGGATATAAAGCTATTTAAACACAGCGGGTATTTTTTCTGGTACGGGATTCTGCTGGCCACCGTATTGGCGGCACCTGCCGTTCTGGATGAGTTTTATATCGGTGAAATGGCCTTCATCTATATCTATGCCATAGCCGGGCTGGGATTGATGATCCCGGTGGGGTTCACCGGGCTGCCCAGTCTGGGGCACGCCGCCTTCATGGCTATCGGCGCGTATGCCCATGGCTATTTTTTAAGCAAGGGTTTTCCGTTTATAATCAGCATTGCATTGGCCGGCCTTATGGGCTTCAGTATCGGCGCGCTCATTACCATACCATTAAAAAGAATGACCGGCATCTATTTTGCCATCGCTTCATTGGCCTTTGCCATTATCGTCGAGGAGATCATTGCCCACTGGAAATCAGTGACCGGCGGCCTGGGCGGGATGTCGGTGGACATGCCGGTGATTTTCGGATTTGAACTGGAGAGCACCTGGCATTTCTATTTTCTCTGCCTGGCAGTTCTCCTGGCAGTGCTGTATTGCACCATAAATCTTATTCGATCACCCAGCGGCAGAGCTTTTGTCGCCATCCGTGATTCCGAGATATCCGCCGAGAGCATGGGCATCAACCTGTCCATTTATAAAATCAAGTCATTTGCCATCAGCGGGTGTTTTACCGGTCTGGCCGGTGCTTTGTTCGCCCACCGGCTGTACTTTCTGACACCGGACACCTTCAATTTTCTTTTGTCCATTCAGTTGTTGATGATGGTCGTCGTGGGTGGTCTGGGAACGATTCACGGGGCCATTTTCGGCGCCATCTTTGTGGGGCTGCTTCCCCAGGCTATTGCTATTGCCAAAGATTACCTTCCGCCTTCCATCGGTGAATTCCCGGGGATGGAACCTGGGCTTTTCGGCATTATCATGGTTTTGTTCATCATCTTCGAACCCATGGGGCTTTACGGCAGATGGCTTAAATTAAAACTCTACCTGCAGATGTTTCCGCTTTATCGTAAAGCGACTTTCAAACGCCAAAAAACATATTTGAAAACAGAGCGTGTACAATGACATTTTTCAAGACAGAGAATATTTCCATCGATTTTGGCGGTATCAGAGCGGTCAACGATGTCAGCTTCGAGGTCGAAAAGGGGACAATTTTTACCATTGTGGGTCCCAATGGCGCCGGCAAAACAACCATATTCAATATCATCAGCAGAATATACAACCTCACCGAAGGCCGGATAACCTTTGAAGAAAAGGACATCACCCATTTGCCGGCGCACCAGGTGGTCAACTTAGGGATCGCCAGAACGTTTCAGAACATCGAGCTGTTCGACCACGCCACCGTCCTTCACAATTTGCTGATTGGCCGCCATATTTACTGCCGGTCCACTTTTTTTTCAGATCTCCTTTTTCTTCCATCGGTCAAACGCATGGAGTTGAAACATCGCAGGATCGTTGAAGATGTGATCGATTTTCTGGATTTACAGCACTACCGGGACCAGTTGATTCAGAACCTGCCTTATGGGGTACGCAAGGTTGTCGAACTGGGGCGGGCGCTCTGTACCGAACCGAAGCTTCTCCTGCTGGACGAACCCGCCTCCGGTCTGAATGTGGATGAGACCGAAGACATGTCCTTCTGGATCGACGATATCAAAAAGTTGCTGGATATTACCGTGATCATGGTGGAACACAATATGAATCTGGTCTCCCAGGTTTCGGACCATGTGCTGGCCATCAACTACGGGGAAGTACTGGCCCAGGGATCTCCCGGGGAGGTTCAGGGCAACTCCGATGTCATCAAGGCGTACCTGGGAGAAGAGAAAGATGCCTGACAATATATTGACATTGAGAAATATCGAGACCTACTATGGCCCCATACTGGCGATCAAAGGTATCAGCCTGGATGTTCAGGAAGGGAAAATAGTTACCATTCTGGGGGCCAACGGTGCCGGCAAAACCACCATTTTAAAAACCATCTCCGGTGCCATGGATCCCCAGAAAGGCAAAGTCCGGTTCCTGGGAAAAGAGATTCAAAAGCGGAACCCGGATTGGGTGGCCCGCCGGGGGATTGCGCATGTGCCCGAGGGGAGAGAGGTTTTTCCGCTGTTGTCGGTTCAGGAAAACCTGCTGATGGGGGCCTACGGCCGTAAAGATAGAAAAGCGGTTCAGGGGGATCTGGAAATAGTCTACGACTATTTTCCCATATTGAGAGACCGTATCAAACAGAAATCCGGCTATTTATCGGGAGGGCAGCAGCAGATGCTGGTGCTGGGACGGGCCATGATGGCCCGCCCGAAACTGATGCTGATGGACGAACCCTCTCTAGGGTTGTCACCCCTATTTGTGCAGGATATTTTCAGCATCATCAGACGGCTGAACGATGAACAGAAGATGACTATTTTGCTGGTTGAGCAGAACGCCAACATGGCCCTGCAAAACAGCGCCTATGGTTACGTGCTGGAAAACGGTCACATCGTCATGGAGGACACCTGTGAGAACCTGATGGCCAGCGATGACATCAAGGAATTTTACATGGGGATCAAGGAAGAGGGCGTACGGGGCAAACGCCGATGGAAAAAAAGGAAAACGTGGCGATAAATTTTTATTTCCGTCTGCGCATAATGAAACATAAACCATTTGTTTTGTGAAATACCGGCATGATATTTTAAAACAAGCCATGAAAATTTATTAAATAAGTAGCGCTTATGAGTTCAGTACAATACGACCCTATTATCATCGAAGGCTGCGACACCATTGTGAAACTGTTCTGGCATCGCGTTGGGCAGTTGGATAAAAAAGTTGCCATGCGGGAAAAGAATTTCGGCGTTTGGGAGTCCTTTACCTGGGCGCAATACGGCAAAAAAGCCAGGGAAATCGGCATGGGGCTTTTGGCGCTGGGGTTGAACCGGGGCGATGTCTGCTCCATTGTCAGTGACAACAACAAAGAATGGTTGTATACCGATATGGGCATCCTCGGCAGCGGCGGCGTCACCAGTGGTGTCTACACTACCGACTCAAGCAAACAGCTGCAATACCTGGTGACGGACTCGGCAACACGGTTCCTGTTCGTCGAAAATGAAGAGCAGCTGGATAAATACCTGACGGTGAGAGATAAAACACCCACCATTGAAAAAGTTATCGTATTCGATTCCGAAGGGCTGCATGAATTCTTGGATGATCAGGTCTTGATGATCGAGGGCCTGTACGCATTGGGTCGAAGCCACATCGAGGCGCATCCGGATCTCTGGGACCGTGAAGTCAATAGATCCAGACCGGAAGATCTCATGGCATTGATCTACACTTCCGGTACCACCGGCCCACCCAAGGGCGCCATGGTCAGCCACCTTAACTGCATGTACCAGATCGAAACCTTCGACAAAATTCTTGAAATCAATGATAAAGATGAGCAGCTTTCCTTCCTGCCCCTGTGCCATATACTGGAAAGACTGTTGTCCATACTTATTCCGCTGAAATCCTGCGGTACGGTCAATTTTGTGGAGGGACCCGACACCGTTCCCGAAAATATCCGGGAGTTGTCCCCGACTACCTTCATAGCGGTCCCACGCATATGGGAAAAATTCTATTCGACTGTTCAGCTTCAGGTCAAAGATGCTACCTGGTTTGGTAAGTGGGCCTATCACACCGCTGAAAAAATCGGATACCGGGCTTCGTCGTATAGAATCAGACGGAAAACCATACCGCTGCTTTTATTCGTCGTTTATTGGATTGCCCAAAAAACAGTCCTGAACAATATTCTGCGCATGATGGGGCTGGACCGACTCAGGTGGGCGGGGACGGGCGCTGCTCCCATTTCTCCGGATCTGATCCGGTGGTATCTGTCCATGGGCGTGGATATGTTCGAAGCTTACGGACAGACAGAGTGCTGCGGTGTGGCCACTGCCAATATCATCGGCAATTCAAAACTGGGCACCATCGGCCAGGCGATTCCCGGTAGTGATGTCGAAATCTCCGCCGAAGGAGAAATTCTGATAAAAAGCCCCGGCGTTTTTCTCGGCTACTTTAATCAGTTGGACAAAACTGCCGAGACAATCATGAACGGCTGGTTGCACACCGGTGATGTCGGCAAAAAGGATAATGAGGGTTTTGTCACCATCACGGATCGCTTGAAGGATATTATCATTACCGCGGGCGGAAAAAACATCTCTCCCAGCGAGATTGAAAACCAGTTGAAATTTTCACCCTATATCACCGATGCGGTTGTGATTGGCGACAAGCGGAAGTACCTGACCTGCCTCATCATGATCGACCAGGAAAACGTCGAAAAGCACGCCCAGGACAACGACATCCCCTACACCAATTACGCCAGCTTATGCGCGGCCAAAGAGATTCGGGAATTGATATGGGCGGAAACGTTGAAGGTGAACAAGCAGTTTGCCCGGGTGGAACAGGTCAAGAAAATAAAACTGATCGATCAGCTCCTGACTGCGGAAGACGACGAACTGACCCCCACCATGAAACTGAAACGCACATTCGTCAATAAGAAGTATGGGGATCTTATCAAGTCCATGTACAAATAAATTTTCACATTCAACCGGCAAAGGCGAAGCAGGCAACAAAGGCATGTTTTGAATTTCACGATTGAATATTTGATGACGGTTTATGAATATTCATTAATACTATGGCAGTTTTTGTTCAACCTTAACTCAAATCGGAGGAGAAAATGAAAAGTAGAAAATTTTTACATCTGTTCTTATGTTTCGCGTTTTTGATGGGAATGGCCGTTGTGGCTCAAGCCGGAACCCAGGGTGTCACCAAAGATGAAATTGTGGTGGGGACGCACACCGCCTTGAGCGGACCCGTGGCCGGATGGGGCATTGATGCCACCAACGGCATCAGAATGCGTTTTGATGA
This sequence comes from Deltaproteobacteria bacterium, assembly GCA_003647375.1. Next base: position 9,170 of record QMMS01000053.1, on the reverse strand, counting down.
AGTGAACGCTGCCGGCGGCGTTCATGGCCGCAAGATTAAATATATTGCCGAAGATTCGCAATACAGTATGCCCATTGCGATTCAAAAAGCCAATAAGCTGGTGAACCGGGACAAGGTTTTTTTCCTGATAGGCAGCATCGGCACCCCCATGAACAACGCCATTTTTCCCATGTTGGAAAAGAAAAATATACCCAACTTGTTTCCTTACACGGCAGCACGCTCTATGTATGAACCGCATCACAAACTGAAATTCGCCAACCTGGCGCCCTACTATGGCAATATACGTGCCGGAGTGAAGTATTTTGTGGAGGAAAAAGGTAAAGAACGGGTCTGCATGATGTACCAGGACACCGATTTCGGCCACGAAACGTCTGAAGCCGTGAACGATCAGTTGAAAGCCATGAACATGGAGCTTGTTGCCGAAACGACGCACAAGGCCTCCGAGACCAATTTTGTGGGGGCCATCACCCAGCTGCGCAAGGCGGAATGTGATGTGGTTATGATGGGTACCATCATCAAGGACACGATCATCGCCATGTCCACCGCCCGCAAAATGGGATGGGACGTGGATATGGTAACCCAGACGGCCGGATGCAACTATGTGGTCCCCCTGAAGGGCGGGGAAGGTGTGGAAGGGTTGTATGGCGTCACCTCCATACCGATCATGTATGCGGACCAGGCTACCGGAAAAGCCAAAGTGTTCTTTGACAACTATCAAAAACGATTCGAGAAGATGCCCTCCGAGGTCGCCCAGCAAGGCTATTTCAGCGCAGATCTTGCCGTGATCGGCCTGGAAAAGGCCGGCAAGAAGCTGACTGTGGACAGTTTTATCAAAGGCCTTGAAAGCATCAAAGACTATCAGCACCCCTTTGGCGGGCCGGTTGTCAGTTTTGATTCCCAGAAGCACCTCGGGTCGGATGATTCGATATTCCTCCAGGTTCAGGGTGGGAAATGGGTCTATCCAGGCGGTAAAAAGACGATTCTGGACTACTAACAATAAAATTCCATAGCCATTCACCCCGTCTTGGCAGACGGAGGTGAATGGCGAAATTTTATCCGCCTTCGCAGAAGACCACGGGCTTGCCCGTGGTCCCATTATAGGTCGGCTCCAAATACCGCCTGCATGTCCTCATCCGTGAAGCAGCGTTCCGAGTCGTCCGGGTTCATGGCATCTTTTTCCATCCTGCGGCGGTCATAGGAAGGATCCAGAACCTGGTTATAATATTCATGCTGGATCATGAGGTTCATGATCTCGCTGGTGCCGGTCCAGATCATGCCGAGCCGGGTATCCCTCAAGGCCCTTTCAATGGGGTAGACATCCGTATATCCAATTCCCCCCATGACCTGCATGGCGTTGTTTACGACATCCCACGCCGCTTCGGTTGTGAAACGCTTGGCTTCACTCACGATGCGGCGGACGTTGGGGTAATTTTCATCCACGGCTCTGGCTGCCATGTAGCAGATGCTGCGGGCGGCATCGAGCTGGGTTATGGCGTCGGCGATTTTAAAACTGACGCCCTGATACTTCCGGATCTTCTTACCGAAAGTTCTTCTTTTGTCTGTATAGCGAACAGCCAGGTCCAGGGCCCCCCAGACTCCTAGACATCCGCCGGCCGACGTCAGGCGCTCCGGAATCATCATCTGGTTAAAATAGAGGGCTCCTCCATGCAGTTCACCCACCAGGTTTTCCTTTGGCACTTTAACATCTCTGAACACCAGTCGCCCGGTACCGCCTCCACGGCATCCCATGAGGCCGTAGAGGTATTCTGTCTCGACACCAGGTCCCTTTTCCACGATCAAAAGGCTGAGACGACTGTATTTGTGGGCATCGGGGTCGAAATTGGTTTTGCAGTAGACCAGGAAAAAATCAGCGCCCTCAGCGCCCACGACAAATCTTTTCATGCCGTTTAATATGAAATGGTCTCCTTGAAGCTCGGCCCGGGTCATGGCACCGAAAAAATCCGATCCGCCCCTGGGCTCGGTGAGTGCCTCTGCCGCCACCAGTTTCCCCTCGATATAGGGCTTCAGGTATTTCTGCTTCTGTTCTTCGGTGCCGAACATGTTCAATGCTTCACCCACGATGGAAGGCATGACAAATGCGCATCCCAGGGCCATGCCCAGACAGCCGATCTCTTCCGTGGCCGTTACATCGGCTACCCAGCTCATTTCGCGTCCCCCATACTTTTTGGGGAACCGGATGCCCCTCAAACCCTTGGCGGCCAGCTTTTCCACAAACTCCCTAGGGTAGGTAATGTCGTCATTATCCATCTTGCGTAAAAAATCGCTGGAGATTTCTTCACGGACGAATTGGCGCACTTCCTTTTTCAGTTCTTGTTCTTCCGGGGTGAGCAAAAAATCGTACACGGTGCCTCCTTTTAATTTCAAACATGCTTTTACTTGTTGAGTATGTGTTCGGGTACCACACCCGCAAGATGATCAAAGGCATCGGTCATGTGAGGTAGGTGAATAGCCTCCATGAGCTGCCACTGAAAGTTTTCTTCCAGGGTCAACTCCATGTACTGAACGTTGTTGGCAATCCAATCCGCTTCAACCCGTTTGTCTCGGTTCAACAGCGCAATCCTGCACCCGTCCCCGGCGGCATTGCCCACGGAAACGATGTTGTCGATGGCGCAATCCGGGAACATGCCGATAACCAGCGCCAGTTTGCAGTCAACGTGGGATCCAAAGGCGCCGGCTACCTTGACGCTGTCCACGCGGTCGACCCCCAGTTTTCTCATCATGAGTTTGCATCCGGTGTAAATGGATGCTTTGGCCAGTTGAATCTGCCGCACATCCTGCTGTGTAATAACGATATCCTTTTCAATACTGGTTTCTTTTGCCCAGGCCAGTACAAAGAACTTTATGTCGGTTTCGGGGTGTATCCCAAACCGATTCGAAAATTGATGCTTGCTGAAGGCGCCGCTTTTATCAATGATGCCGGCTAAGAACAGCTGGGCCATTGCATCCAGGATGCCGGACCCGCAGATGCCCTTTGTTTTCATGTCCTCGGGGTTGGCGTAACTTCGCCAGGGATCCTTGCCGATGACTTTGAAATCCACCTCGTGGGTTTCAGGATCGATTGTTACCCGTTCGATGGCGCCGGGGGCAGCGCGCATGCCGAATTCGATCTGGGCGCCTTCCAGGGCCGGCCCGGTGGCACAGGATGAACAGATCAGGCGGTCTTTATTTCCCACCACCAGCTCGCCATTGGTGCCGATGTCGATGATTAGCTGAATCTGATCCTGGTGGTGTGGTTCCTCGGCTAGGATGACGCCCACATTGTCACCCCCCACAAAGCCGGCTTCATTGGGTAACACGAAAATGTGGGCAGCAGGATTGATTTTCAGTCCTAACTCATGGGCTTTGATATCAAGGCTGTGGTGTACCGAAGGGGTGAAAGGAATTACTCCCAGGGGTTCCGGGTTCAGTTGCAGCAGGATGTGATGCATGGCCGTGTTTCCGGCGATGCTCACATCCAGAATATCCTCCGCCTGAATGCGAATGACTTGATCCGTTTGGGGACCGTCAATTCCATTTGGTGTTGACAGGGTATATTCCCGGGACAGGGCCTGGTCGATGAGGCTGTTCAGACCGTCCACAAGATCAGTGCTCATCCGTTTCAGACCATCGGGATTCTCCATGTGAAAGGAGATCCGTGAGACCACATCTTCACCATACTTGACCTGTGGATTCATCATGGAAAGGGTATCTACCACCTGACCGGAGATCAGATCGCACAGATAGGCGGCCACGGTTGTGGTGCCGATATCGATGGCTAATCCGAACATTCCTGATCCGGGTCCGGGTTGAACATGGACTATTTCCTGGTCCATCCACACCATGACGGTCACTTTCCATTCACCCGTGTGCAGGGTGTCATGGAGAGTGCGCAAAACAGAAAGATCGATGCGCAGTGATTTAAGACCGTACTGTTTTTCCAGGGCAGCACAGAGCCTTTCAAAATCGCCGGCAGGGTCTTCAAGAGAAGGTGGCACCAGTTCGACAGCGTACTGTTTCACCGCAGGGTTAATCGTTATATCAAGGGGTCTTGGGGCTTTGCTTACCACCTGCTTACCGGCCCTAGCCGCTTCCGGAACGAAAATGAGCAGGTCTCCCTCCACGGTGGCAACACATCCCATGCGATATCCCTTTTCTTTTTCTTCCGGCGAGATGTATTTTTCTTCCCCGGACTGCCAGGGACCGGCATGCGAATAGGTTGATTCAATGTTTAGTTTTTGGAACGATCCCTGTTCGATGCGGATCTTACATTTGCCACAAACCTGTTTTTCACCGCAGGGGGCTTCTATGTCCACGCCAAGGCGCCGCGATGCCTCCACGATGGAAATCCCCAAGGGTACCCGTCCCCGCCTGCCCGAAGGTTGAAAAATAACCATTGCTGTTTTCGATTTCATTTATATGTCTCCAGACACATTCATCACAGTTACTGTTTATCCAAAATACTTGCATACGTTCTTAGTGAAAACAGAAATCACAAATTACAAGCACCAAATAACAAATAATATCAAAATTTCAATATCAAAATATCAAAAAAATAAAAGCTATCACGAAAACACGAAATCTGAAAAACACGAAAGTTTTCATGATCTTTTTCGTGGTTTCGTACTTTCGTGATTTCGTGATAAAAAATCTTTTCCGGTTTATCCTGGTTGGGAGTTGGAATTTTGTCATTGTGATTTGTTTGTTATTTGTCATTTGGTGCTTGTTTTTTTATAAATACAAGAAAAATGTTTTATATACGAGCCAAAGATTGAGTTATGCCAGAGCGTTTTCAACCTTCTCCAACCGAACCGGCACGCCCTTCAAGAGGGGAAACCCGCTGATGGGATCGTTGACGCAGTCGAAGGTGGTGAAATTGACCCGCCACTCTTCCCAGCCGTGATACATCTCTATAACACCCCGGAGAAGTTCGTTTCTATTAACGATATTGGCTTCCACCACCAGTGCTCCGATGCTTGAAACGATTCGAACCTGGTTTCCGTTGCTGATGCCCAACTCCGAAGCATCGTCGGGATGAATTTCGACCTGGGCCCTGGGATGTACCTTTCGAAAATGTTCGAAGTTCTGGTTCCTGGAGTGATAAAGCAGGGTCTTGCGTGCGCCGGTGGTGAGAATGAAAGGGTATTCCTTTGATTTCTCGCGCAGGTGATAGGGCGGCACGTATTCGGGAATCGCTGTATAACCGAGCTTTTTCAAGTAAGGGGAGGTCAGTTCAATTTTTCCCGAAGCTGTCGGCAGGGGGCGGGAGAGATGTTTTTGGAATGTCAGGGGTTTGTATTGAATTCCTTCCGGATGCGCCTGCAGCTGTTCGATCTGGATACCGGAAGGTTCCAGAATGTATCGGTTGACCTGGGTCTCATTTTCCCAGGGAAAGTAGCGTTCTCCAAAACCCAGGCTATGGGCGAGGTCGTGCCAGAGTGTATACTCGTCCTTTATGCCCGGAATTTCCGCCACCTTGCTGGTGAGATAGACGCGTTGATATTTCGGATCCATGTGGATTTCCGAGCGTTCCAAAAAAGAGGCGGCGGGCAGGATATAATGAGCCAGTTCAGCTGTCTTTGTCAAAAACAGATCATTGACCACCAGAAGATCCAGAGACCTGAGGGCCTCTTCTACTTTGCGGGTGTTGGGATTGGTTACGACTGGATTGGCGGCAGTGACGATGAGTCCCTCCAGCGGGTAATCGCCGTTGCCTAGCATATAATCCATGGCTGTCATTGAATGGCACTCCTTTCGAAGATCGTAGAGCACCGGAAAGCGGTCCGCACCGATGGGTTTTTCCCCATCCAGGGGCAGCTCGTCGTACAGGGTCAGTTTGTTCCTGGGCATGTCTTCGGGCCAGATAAGTCCGCAGTCCATATCAAAGGCTCCCGTGATACAGGACAGGATCACCAGGGCTCGTATGTTGTTGACTCCGTTGTCGTGGTGTTCCAGGCCGGCGCCCATATAATAACTGACTTTCGGGCGATTCTCGATAATCAGTTGCGCGATATTGACCACAACATCGGCATATATACCGGTTTGTTCTTCGACATAATCAGGGGTGAATTTTTCCGCGTAGACGGCCACCTCTTCAAATCCGATGCTGTAATGATCCATCAGTTTGTGATCATACTCGCCGGCTTTCACAAGATAACGAATCAGCCCCCAGGCCATGGCACCGTCAGTGCCTGGCAGCGGCTGGGCAAAAATATCAGCATAGCAGGCAATGGGATTCAGTCTCGGATCGATCACCACCAGATTGGCACCATTTTCCTTGGCATCGGCAAACTCGGCCATGAAAGGCGGGTGGCACACGGGTGGGTTGGTGCCGAAAAGCAAAATCAGATCGGCCTTGGCATAGTATGAGAAGGGGTTCCAGAAACCGTTGACAAGTATGTGGGCCAGAAATCGACCGTTGTAACAGGCGGAATCGTTGGAAAAGTAATTGGGTGTGCCGAATGCGTGTGCGAACCTGCGGGCATACTCTTCCTGCTGAAGGAAACCGACAGCCTCACCTTTCCATACCCCCATGGACCGGGCACCACAGCGATGCTTTATTTCCATCATTTTCCCGGCGATTTCGGCGATGGCCGTTTCGCGACTGATTTCCACAAAGGAGCCGTCGCCCTGTCTCTTCAAGGGTGTGCGGATACGGTCGGGGTGATAGAACATGTCCAGTGCAGCATCTCCCCGGGGACACATTCTGCCCTGGTTACTGGGGTTTCCCTGTCCGGGGGTGATTTCCACCATGCGACCATCCCGGACGTGTACATCGATGCTGCAGTGGTTGCTGCACATCCGGCACAGGGTTTTAACGACAGTGTTATCAATTGGTGTTTTACCCGTCATTGACCGTCATCCTTATCGGCAGGCATGGCGCGAATCCCGAGCCGTAAATCAGATTGTTTGCGTTTGCGTTCTGCAAGGGAATTGATGCTGCCAAAATGGAGCGCTTTTGCCATGCACATCTGCACACACTTTGGGTTGCCGCCGCACAGATCACATTTGGTCGCTTTTCGAAGGAAATCATCCAGGTTCATGTATCCGAAAGGGCAGGCCGAGACGCACATGCCGCATCCGAGACAGGTCTCGTTGTCGACGATAACAGCCGATGTCTCCGGATCACGTTTTATGGCATTGACCGGGCACACTTCCATGCAGAGCGCGGTCTCACATTGCAGGCAGGTTCCGGTATAAATCCGCCGCCGCTCCATGTCCACACTGACAAATATATTTGGGCCCCAGCCCATGTTTCGGTCTGCCTGTTGAAATTGACAGGCCTGTTTGCAGCTAAAACAGGCCATGCACCGATCGAGCTCCACATATACAACGTTCATTTAATACACACACTTTTTCATTTTAACCAGGTCCTTTGGCTCAAGTAGCTATTTTTCAGGACTGATGTTTTTCAAAACAGGTCAGTTCGAGTTCGCCCACAGCCTTTTCCACCACATTTATTAGTTTGCCGGACCGGATCAAGTCCACCATATTTTCGATATCTATAGACAACTGCCGATCCTCTTCAAGGTACGGGATTGTTTCCCGAATCACCTGGTACGCCAATCGGGTACCCCTGCCTCCCGTCATTTTTTTCTCTTCTGTAAGGAGATCATAGGCCTGAGCGGCACACAGCATTTCTACCGCAAGAACATGTTCTACATTATCCAGGATTTCCCGGCACTGTCGGATGGCTATGGTGCCCATGCTGACATGGTCTTCCTTGTTTGCAGAGGTGGGAATCGAGTCAACACAGGCGGGGTGCGCCAGTACTTTGTTTTCGGAAACCAGGGCAGCAGCCGTGTACTGTGCTATCATGAATCCTGAGTTAAGCCCACCGTTTTTTACCAGAAAGGCGGGGAGTTCGCTCAATTGTGGGTTGACCAGCCTTTCAATGCGACGTTCGGACACATTTCCCAGTTCGGCAATTCCCATGGAAAGATAATCGGCTGCCATGGCAATGGGTTGGCCGTGAAAATTTCCCCCCAGGCGGACCTCCTGGGTGTCAGTAAAGATCAACGGGTTGGTGGTGGAGGCATTGATTTCAATGTTGACAACTTTTTGAGCATGAACGACGGCATCCTTGCTGGCGCCGTGTATCTGGGGGGAACACCGCAAAGTGTAGGCATCTTGAACACGGGCACACCCTTCGTGTGAGAGGATGATTTCACTGTCACTGGTGAGACGCAGCATGTTTTCAGCCGAGGCCACCTGCCCCGGATGAGGGCGTATCTGATGAATTCTCGGATCAAATTCGGAGTTGCTTCCCATGAGCACTTCCAAACTCATGGCGCAGGCGATGTCGGCCAACTTTGCCAGGCGGACGGCATCGTGAACCACCAGGGTGGCGATGCCGGTCATCACCTGGGTGCCGTTTATCAGAGCCAGACCTTCCCCGGCTGCAAGGCTGATGGGAGAAAGCCCGATCTTCTCTAAGGCTTTAGCACCACTGAGGCGATCGCCCTGATAAAAGGCCTCGCCTTTACCAAGCAACACCAGGCCCAGGTGGGCCGTGGGGGCCAGGTCCCCGCTTGAACCCACCGATCCTTTTTCCGGCACAACCGGTGTCAGTCCTTGATTGAGAAAGGCCATCAAGTATTGCAGGGTCGTGATGGAGCAGCCGGAGTATCCCATGAACAGATCATGCAGCCGGATGGCCATTATGGCCCGAACGACATCTTCGGGCAGGGGTGCCCCCACACCCGATGCGTGGCTCATGATGATCTTATTCTGCAATAAACGGGTGTCGGATTCCGAAATGGGTACATTGCACAAGGCGCCAAACCCGGTGGTGATTCCATAGATCACCTTTTTCTCTTTTACCCATCTGGCGATGAGCTCACGGGTTTTTTCGACCCGTTGCCTGCCTTGGCTGGAGGCATCGACCCGCACACCTTGCCGGGCGATGGCCACCACGTTCTCTATGGTCAGCTTTCCCTTGTCTATAAAAATGGGCTGCATTTCAGGGCCTTTCATTTCGTCATTTAAAACCTGGTTCTTCATCTTTTCAAATTCAAAATTCGATGTTGGACGTTCGATGTTCGATGTTCATTCGGTTCCCAGCATTAAAACAATTTAGAGCTTTACGATATTCTGTATTCTGTCTTCTGGACTCTCTTGCTCAGACACTTGGTGATAAAGTCCCTTCTATGGACAATCCTGTGCCGAGTCCT
>QMMS01000052.1 GCA_003647375.1 Deltaproteobacteria bacterium | reverse complement strand
CAGAACCATATAAAAGGGATATATGAAGAAAAGTGCTCTATCTTTTCAATATCCCGCATTTTCTGGGGTGTCATAAAAAAAACTCCCAGACCTGCAAGCAGCAGCAATATCCCCCATCTCATCTGTAGTGGCGAGTTTCTTTTTGACATACGAAAAGACAGGTTGTGGTTTTAATCGGGGTTAATAGCCGCATGAATGATGCGTGATATTGTCGGCAACGTTGGGGACACTATAGCGCAAAATTACGTGTTGTGTCAAACAATTATCCGATCAAGGATCCCTTGAAAACCGCTTTGCGCTTTTCAAGAAAAGCATGGGTTCCCTCTTTTGCATCCGCGCTTGCCGTACACAGGGAGAACGCATCCATTTCTATATTGCAACCCGTATGAAGATCGACGTCCATACCTCTGTTTATAGCTTCTTTTGCTGCACGAAGAGAGGCCTTTCCTTTTGTGGCAATCATGTTGGCGGTTTTATGAACAGCTTCCATCAGGGACTCTGCCTCGTGGACCTGGTTAACGATACCCATCTGCTTAGCCTCCTCGGCATTGATCATCTTGCCGGTGAAAATCAGCTCTTTGGCCAGATTTTTACCGATTAGCCTTGGTAGTCTCTGGGTCCCGCCGAAACCGGGGATGATACCGAGTGTAATTTCGGGCAGACCGAATTTTGCATTTTGGGACGCATAGATAAAGTCGCAAGCCAGAGCGATTTCACTCCCGCCCCCCAGGGCAAACCCGTTAACTGCGGCAATAACGGGAATTGGCAAGGTCTGAAGCTTGTGAATGGTCCGATGTCCTTTTTTGCTGAACAATTTTGCTTCAAGTGGATTAAATGTGGATAGTTCATTGATGTCGGCGCCTGCCACAAAAGATTTGTCGCCTGCTCCCGTTAGGATCAGTACCCGAATATCCTCGTTTGCAGCGATGGAATCGAGGGCCATGGATAGTTCTTCGATGAGGGCTCCGTTCAACGCATTCATTGCCTTGGGTCTGTTAAATGTTATGGTGGCCAGTGAAGATTCGATTTCGAAAATAATGTGCTCATACGCCATGGTTTTTTTCCTCCGTGCATAAAATTATTGTTGGTTCTTTTCCCAATTTATATGAGAAAGGGCCCAAGGGGTCCAGGATTCAAGGATTCAAGTATTTGCTTTCAAGGGATTTGATCATCGCTTTCATCTTTTGTCAATTTCTATTCTCCGGGGCTACTTCACCCCGACGTTGCAAAAGCCGGAGGGCTTCAGAGCCAAGGCGTCGAGGGTGAAGCTGTAGTTGTTTACCGCGAACTCTTGACAACACAGGATCTGATGTCCTCCGGCTTTCCCGAAGGGTAAACACATGGCAAAATCGACCCCATCCTTTGCCATGTTGTTTATGCAACCTTGGGTTCACTTCTGGCCGCCAAGTAGATGCCACATAGAATAATGAGTCCACCAACAGTTTTGGTGAGTGTCAGATCCTCCTGGAACAAAAGGTAAGCCAGAATTGTGCTAACAAAAGGTTCGCCCAGGAAACTCAAGGCAACCAGGGTGGCGCTGCAATATCGTAATGCCCAGTTATAACTGCTGTGTCCGATGATTTGTGAAATCAATGCCATGGCCCAGATTGCCCAGAGGGTTTGGCTGCTGAATCCTGAAACCCGAAGCCCCATTGCCAGAACAGCACTCCAGAGAATAATGGCGGCACTGCCATAACAGAGTGAAACATAAACGAGGAGAGAAACCCTTTGACGAAGCGTTCTCCCCAGAATGAGATATCCGGCAGCGCAAAATCCGCCCGTCAAGGCCAATAAATCTCCCCAGAGTGCTCTGCCCCCGGCGGTAAAATCTCCTGACCCGATGATGACACAACCGATGATGCTCAAGAAGATACTTATCATGGTTATACGCTTGATTTTTTCCTTAATGAACAGCGGTGCAAGGACCCCGACCCACAAAGGGCTTGTGCTGACAAGAACAACGCTGTTCGAGATGGTTGTAAACTTGAGAGAAGAAATCCATGTAGCAAAATGCATGGCCAGAAAAGCACCCGAAAGGAAGGCACTTTTGAGGTCCTTAGAAGAAAGACTGCGCAACTCGTCATGGGATTTCCAACATGTGACCGGGACAAGTATCAGTGCTGCAAGTCCTACGCGATAGGCGGCAATCACCAACGAGGGCGCATCGGCCATGCGTACAAAGATGGCCCCTGTGGAAATCGCCAGTATTCCGCTGATTAAAATGAAATAAGGATGTATCCCGGGCTTATGGTTGTGGGTATGGGTGAGGGAGGGCATATTGAACGGCCTACCCTTTTACCTTTGTTTTTGGGGAGTTTTTCAGCAATGCGGTTGGGTTGGTTTCTTTGATATACTCCCGTATGCCTTTGATGATGCCATCACATAGCCTGTCCTGGTAGTGGATGTCCATCAAACGCTTACACTCGCGTGGATTGCTGATAAAGGACGTTTCAATCAATATGGCCGGCATTTGAGCACCGAGTAATACGTAAAATGGCGCCTGCTTGACACCTTTGTTTTTTATCTTGTTATATGATTTTTTCATGTGCTGGAACAACTCGCTTTGCACATGTGCGGCCAGGCGACTCGATTCGTTAATCTTTGCATTCTGCATGAGATCCGTCAAAATGGTCTGAAGATCACTGATGTTTTTTTCAGACGTTGCATTCTCAAATGCAGCTACACGAATGGACTCGTCATCCGTTGCCAGATTCAGAAAATAGGTTTCAAGGCCAAACGCTCTTCGATCTCTGGCCGAATTCGTGTGAATTGAAATAAAAAGGTCTGCATTCTTCGTATTGGCGATGGCGGTTCTTTCCTCCAGCGTCAGGTATTTGTCTGTTTGCCTTGTCAGAACGACTTCACAGGAAAGTTCGGCTCGAATTTTTTTGGCCAGCTTTTTAGCGAGGGCCAGGACTATCTTTTTCTCATGGACACCCTTGTAATACCCGGGAGCACCATAATCCCGTCCGCCATGTCCAGGATCGATGACAATTTTGCTGACACCAAGGGCCAGTTGTTTGGCCAGTGCGCTTGGCGATATTTTATCCGAGTTCTGACGGGTATCCCTGCCGGTTGATGCCGGCGGGCTGGAAGCGGCGGCGATTCCCCAGACATCGATGACGATTCTGAACGGGTTGCGCAATGAAAATATTTTATATGTCTTGAATGACTTGATATCGACGACAACCCTGACGGATTGGCTGGTGTGTTGACCGGCCCGCACATTACTGAGCAGGTTGTCGTTGATGGGCACGACCTTTTCAAAGTCTTCACCGAGACGGCTGTGGTCTAGATCAACATAGAGTCGTTTGGGTTTATTGATGGAAGGGTCTTGATTCAAGAGTCGATGCCGGTAGGATGTTTTCTGGTTTGCATCGATGACGATTCGTGTGTAACTCGGGTTGGACCAGTGACGCAGCCCCCGGATGAGGGTTTGAGACCCCGTATGTACAGTGGCTGCCTGTTTGTCCGCATGTGGTGATGCCTTTGATTCAGCGATAACCTGCTGGATGGCATCGGTGGTGCGGTTTCTCAGCGGCTTTCCTGTAATAGCCGCAATCTTTTTTTCAGCCTCACGGCCATATGAACTGCCGGGATAGGACTGGACCGTTTTTTTTAGTAGTGCCAGGGCGTTGGCCTTGTGGGAAGATGCGAAAGATCGCTTATAAAGCTCGTAAGTCAATGCGCCGGATCGATAGAGGGCTTCTGCTGCATGAGATCCTTTGGGATTGGCGGAATGGGCTGCTTTGTATTTGCCGATACAAGAGAGCCATCGGTCCCGGTACTTCTGCAATCGGGTATTGCTGAGAAGCTTCTGGTAGCATTTTTCCGCTTCTCTCAAAAGCTTAACCTGGGTTTGGGTATTTGTTTTCGGCGTCGGCTTGACCTTACCTTTAATGGAGGCAATAAACGCCTTGGCTTTATTGTTGTATCGGCTGTTCGGGTATCGTTTGATGACGCGTTGAAATGTGTCGAGAGCCTCTGCTTTATCCGATGGCTTGTAGGATTTTTTGTATAGTTCATAATAAAGCTCTCCGGTTTTATACATGCCGGCGGCTGCCCAGGGGCCATCAGGGTCTTTTCGGTAAACGTCTTTAAACAGATCGATGCATGCAAACCATTTATCCCGGTACTTCTGGAGCCTCGGGTTCTTTTTCAGGTATGAATATTTCTTGTTTCCTTCAATATATGTGTCTTTGGCTGTTTTTGCCGAGGCAATGTCGGGTGAACAGAATCCAACTACCAGGCTGACGAGCAGCAAGGCTATGATCACATGCAGGCGGTTCGTTTGGGAATTTGGATGTCTCTGAAAAAAACGCTGCAAGGTTTCAGTTCCTCTTAACTGGAGCAATTCGGTCCTGCTCGAACGGTTTTGGTTTTATCCGCCTTCGCAGAATACCACGGGCTTGCCCGTGGATGAATGCAAAAGCAAATAGTAATTGCTACGGCGCGATGTCACCCCTAAGGCAAGGCGGATAACCGCGCGGTGTCTTGTCGCGGCGTAGCTCGCAGAGCGAAGACGGAAGCCGAAGGCGAAGACGGGTATTTTAATGGGACCACGGGTTTACCCGTGGGGTTCCATTTTATCCTGTAATGAATGCAGAAAATTGAGTGCATCCATTGGTGTCATACGGGCGGTATCAAGTTCCTGAATCTCCTTGATGACACGATTGTCATAACCTTTAAAAAGCTCCAGCTGAACCTGTAACGGCTGCCCTCCACCTGCTGCCCGACGCTGGTCTCGCGTGCCGGGAAGTGTGGGGCTTTTGTTTTCAATATCGGCAAGAATTCGTGTTGCGCGCTGAATCACTGTTTCGGGGATTCCGGCAAGTCTTGCAACTTGAATACCATAACTGCGGTTGGTTCCACCTTCCGCCAGCTTTCGTAGAAAAATGATCTCGTCATTCCATTCCTTCACGGTAATATTGAAATTCTTAACCCGTTCCTTTTCTTTGGACAGCTCTGTCAGCTCGTGGTAGTGGGTGGCAAAAAGTGTTTTAACCCCGGTCCCATTGACGTCGTGCAGAAACTCTGCAACTGCCCAGGCAATGCTCAAACCATCGAAGGTACTCGTTCCGCGTCCAATTTCATCCATGATCACCAGACTCTCACTCGACGCATTATTGAGAATGTTGGCTGTTTCCTGCATTTCAACCAAAAAAGTGCTCTGCCCCTGTGACAGGTTGTCCAGCGCCCCAACACGCGTAAAAATGCGATCCGTCACACTGATGGAAGCCTTTTTTGCCGGGACAAAAGAACCCATCTGTGCCATCAGGACCGTCAAGGCCACTTGACGTAGAACCGTCGATTTGCCGGCCATATTGGGTCCCGTGATAATGAGAACCTGGTTTTGGTGATTATCCATGGAGACGGTATTGGGAACGAACCTGTCGCCTGCGATCATTTTCTCTATGACAGGATGCCGGCCATCTTCGATATGTAAGATACCTTCTGTGTTAATATCGGGCTTTGTGTAGTTGTTTTCCAGGGAAATAATGGCCAGGGTAAGAAGGCAGTCAAGTTGCGCCAGAAATGCTCCCGCTGCCTGCAAGTCGTCATTTTTACCGATGACCAGCGCTTTGACGGTATTCAATATTTCGAATTCCATTTCAGCACGTTTGTCTTCGGCACCTATCACTTTATCTTCAAACGTCTTCAGCTCTTCAGTAATGAAACGCTCGGCGTTTACGAGGGTTTGTTTTCGAATGTAGTGGGCTGGAACGCCTTCCAGGCGTGTTTTTGGAATTTCCAGATAATAACCAAAAACTTTGTTGTAACGCACCTTCAATGCCGTGATGCCGGTGCGCTCCTTTTCCTGTTTCTCCAGGTTTACCAGCCAGTTTTTACCATCGCGGGTGATCTGTATGAGCTCGTCCAGCGTTGAATCAAAACCTTCCTTGATAATACCGCCTTCATGGAGTGTAGGCGGCGCATCTTCACGGATGGCCTGTTCAATATGCCGGGCAATCGATTCTAAAGACTGCAGGTCAAAAGATCTTTCAAATAGCGGTGACTGGAATTTTACGAGGAGGTGGTTGATCACCGGCAGATTCTGCAGTGATTGCTTCAAAGACAGCAGATCCCGGGCATTGGCGTGCCCCATGGAGATCTTACTCCTTAGGCGTTCAATATCATAAACCCGATTCAGGTGATCTCGTATCTCACATGTGGATTGATATTGGTTTCCGGACTCCTCAACCGCGTCATACCGGGATAAAATTTGTGTTGGATCTGTCAGGGGGTAGCGCATCCATTGTTTCAGCATACGGCTTCCCATTGCAGTCGCGGTCATGTCCATGGCGCTGAGCAATGTGCCCTTTCGGGTTCCGGAATGCAGATTTTTTTCAACTTCGAGATTTTGGTAGGACTGGTCATCGATGAACAGGTAGCTGTCAAGACTGTAGGCCTCTATGCGGCGTATGTGTTCAAGTTGCTGCTTCTGGGTTTCCTGAACATAATATACCAGTGCGCCGGCGGCACGAACGCCCTGTCGCAACTTCTCACAGCCGAAACCTTCGAGAGAAACAGTTCCGAACGATTTGAGCAGGCGGTCCCTTGCCGGCCTGTATTCAAAGGCTTTTGCTTCAAGAATGGTGGGGTGAAATTCTTTCACGGCCTCCATGTAGCGTGTAAAATCAGGGTCATCATCTCCCGGTGGCGGAAGAATGACTTCACTCGGTGAGATACGAAATGTTTCTTCGATGACGGTCCCCATGTCGCCGGCTTCCGTCACACGAAAGGCACCCGTGGAAATGTCGAGATAGGAGAGACCGGTCCGGCCGTTGTCGAATATTGCGGAAAGAACATAATTATTTGATTTTTCATCTAACAATTCATTCTCAAGGATCATCCCCGGTGTAACGACACGGACAACTTCACGTTTCACGAGTCCTTTTGCCGTTCTTGGATCCTCCACCTGGTCGCATATGGCGACTTTGTACCCTTTTTCAATTAATCGTGCAATATAGCCTTGGGCCGCGCGGTGTGGCACGCCGCACATGGGGATGGGGGTGTCTGCTTTTTTGTTTCGTGATGTCAGGGTGATATCCAGGAGTCGGGATGCTTTTTCGGCATCCTCAAAGAACATCTCGAAAAAATCTCCCATTCGATAAAAAAGGATGGAATCCGGGTATTCTTCTTTGACCGCCAAATACTGTTGTATCATCGGGGTGGCGCTAGAGGGGTTCATGAAACATCAGAATCCTTGGCTTCGTGCTGGTTTGTGGTGTCATCGGGGTTGGCAATGGGAGGCGTTTCACCCTTAAGCGAAGGGATATCCTTTTTCAACTCATCCAACAGCTTCTGGTTTGTTTCCAGGGCGGCGGTTAATGCTTTTATGGTTTTTTTCGATTTAAAACGTTCAAACAGCGTGATAAAATACGAAATAAGAAGGCCGGCAAGGAAAAAAATTAGAAAGAGAATGGCATTTTGTAATTCCGGAGTGCTGAACTCGTCGGTCACAAACAGGTTTAATCTAAGGCGATGTTCCGACATGAAAAAATCCCAGTTTTGATAGGCCAACAAACCCATGAAACCGATAAGTATCAACCAGAAAGCAATTTTTGCTTTTTTCATTTCTGTTCTCCCTGTTTCGATAAAATGCACTGACCGATATTTTCAGGAAGCCGGGCAAAGAGGGGCTTCAAGCTCCGGCAGGTGGCCTGTATATGCTCCGGTATCACACGAACGTCTGCAAAAACAGTCAGGGCGTTCACATCGCCAAACCACCGTGGTACGATATGAAAATGAAGATGCTCTTCCACGCCTGCACCTGCTACCCGGCCCAGATTCAGGCCGACATTGAACCCATCCGGCGCCATCTGCTGTTTGAGATTAGCGATGGCTTGTTCGACTGTAAGAAGCAGATCTCCCATCTCCATGTGATTCAGCTGATCCAGGGATGCGATATGCCTTGTCGGCGCAACCAGAAGATGACCATTGATGTATGGAAATTTGTTCATGACAACCAGAGTTGTGGATCCTTTATAAAGCGTCAGATCATCTTTTTGATCCAGAGCATCGCAGAAAATACATGATTCCACTTTGTCTCCAAGGATGTATTCCATACGCCAGGGTGCCCACATCGTCTTCATTTTATCCGCTGCTCATATCCGTTTGTCAGTACTAATATATTTATTCCGTCATTCAAAACCTGGTCCTTCGGGCCAGGTCAGAGATATTTAGCTATGCCGATGGCGGAAGTTACTTAAATCCGAAGCACGAAATTCGAAATCCTAAACGGTTCGACTAGCTCACCGCCCTGAGCAAGGTCGAAGGGCAATACCGAATGATCCAAATTCGAATGATCAAAACAAGACCCAGGAGATACAGTTCAAACACTATGTTTGGATCATTTGATCATTTGATATTTGGATTTGTTTCATATTTCGATATTCGGATTTAGAATTTATCACACGCTGAATGTGCATATCATTAACTCTTATAGGGTTGAATCAGTGCCGGGCCCTTTGGACCTGGGTATCTACTACCTTTTTAACGGCTAAAACTCAACCCTTATTTTGTTGGAGTTGTACAATATTGAGATCGCCCCACATACCTGCTTTATCATTTATTATAATAACAAGTCCTTTTACTCCTTTGATATCTTTACCAAAGTTTATAGCACCCTTCACATCTGATTTTTGTTTTACCCGGTTTGCAATGGCGGTAGCGGCTGCGTCGGCCACAGGGCATGATCGCGAAACCACTGTGACGGCATCGGCCGTGCCAAAGCTGAGGGAATGGCCTACGGTTCCAGAAGATGTGCAAACAGCCATGGAACGACCACCGCAGTCGATCTTAAGACCCATGCGCATATTCAATGGTGAGCGGTTGGCAAAAATACCGATGGTCACCGGCTGATTTGTTTGAATAAAGATATCGCCACCATTTTCAATGATGATTTCCCGTGAAAGTTTCAACAGGTCATGACCGACATGTTCTGCAATGGCACCGGCGACAGCGGCCATGGGGCCTACCCCGGCTCCGGTGCCGGCGTCCATCATGTCGGCGATGATTCCTGGAACCGGTTTTGGAATTTGCAGCGGCACCAGGGAGGTCGAAAAATCAGGGTGCTGCCGGATGAAAGATTCAATATATCCCCTGTGCAGTAGTATGGACTCCTTTGCCCTGGCAGCCAGGTTCATGCTTGCCCGGATAAACAAGTCCGTCTCTTTCACGATGGTCCGGAAAGAGATTAATCGGTCACGAAATAATAACCGGTTGCGATATGTGCGTTCCTGGGGCATGGTAATTTTTATTCCGTCATTTAAAATCTGGTCCGTTGCGTCAGGTCAGAGACATTTGGTTATGCCGATGGCTGTAGTTACTTAAATCCGAAGCACGAAATTCGAAATTCTAAACGGTTCGACTAGCTCACCGCCCTGAGCAAGGTCGAAGGGCAATACCGAATGATCCAAATTCGAATGATCAAAACAAGTCCTTGGAGATACAAGTTTAAGCGCTATGTTTGAAACATTTGAGCATTTGATATTTGGATTTGTTTCGTATTTCGATATTCGGATTTAGAATTTATCACACGCTGAATGTGTATAACATTAACGCTTATAGGGTTGAATCAGTGCCGGACCCTCCGGACCCGGGTATCTACCTGCTCTCCCGATAGGATTCCAAGATATTTGTCTGCATGAGAGGCCTCATCTTATCGGGGCACAGGCGTAGAAAAAAGCGATCCGTCATGCCGGCAATGAAATCCCTTACGACCTCTTCGGGTTGATGGGAAGCCATGTAAGCGTCTGGCTTGTTTTCCAGGAATGCTGAAAAAATGACTGAATCCCTATTGTCATTCTTCACATCACCTAGAAACTGCTCAAATAGAAGGTAGAATAAGGATTTGATATCTTCATAATATTTTTTAATCAAAGGGCTGAGATAGATTCTTTCGAGATTGAATTGTTTGAGCTCTTTCAATGCATCGGAAATCGACCCGCTGAAGGTGATATGCGGGTGATCGAAACTGTTTTCGATGACATCGGTCACCAGGCTGTAAACAATCGTTCCGTTGGTGTTTCCTAATCGCTGGACACAATTGTGAGGCAGGTCGGTTCGCCGAATAACCCCCAGGCGGATAGCATCTTCAATATCCCGGCCGATATAGCTGATGGTATCAGCCATCCGGACGACGCAGCCCTCCAGGGTCATGGGCGTTAGGGGATATTCGGGCCATCTCTTTTTATTAAGTATCTCAATGTCATGTGTTTCAAAGGATTTATCAGTTAATGGTTCAAGTAACATATTATGTATTTCGCCATCATGACACAGGATTCCATCCAGGGTTTGCAGACACAGATTCCAGCCTTTTCCAGATCGTTCGACACGGTCAAGAAACTGGACACTCTGAATGTTGTGCAGAAAATGACCAATGCCGTTGGCCTGACAGATATCTGATAGAAAGCGTTCGCCATCATGTCCAAATGGTGTATGACCAATATCGTGGCCCAGGGCGATGGCTTCAATGAGGTCTTCATTTAATCTTAAAAACCGGCCGATGGTACGGCCAATTTTGGACACCAGTTGAACATGGAGGACACGGTGGGTGATGTGGTCATTCTGAATCAGGTAAAAAACCTGCGTTTTGTCTATATAACGGGCATAAGCCCGGGAGTGGAGTATTCTGTCCACATCCAGTGAAAAGGGCTGTCGGTAATCGGAATCAAGGTGTGCCTCCTGCCGGCGTCTGAACCCCTGCCCGCTTTTTGTTGCCCTGGGTGAGAGCCGTTTGGATTCAGCTTCATTGAGGGCTCCCATCATTTTCCTGATTTTCATCATCGTTTTATTCCAACCCGGATAAACCGGTAAAGATAAAGATTTTTGAACCCTTGTATGCTGGAAAGCGAGGATGCCTGGAGGCTGGGATGCTGCTGTCTGCTCATGGTCCTCAGCCACCCTCGGACCCTCATCAGCCTTTTAGCGGTTCAGACTGTAGGCTGTTAGGTGCCTTTCGCTGATAGCTATTAGCCACCCTCGAACCCTTGTATCACCCTCGAATCCTCCAACCCTCCGTTATATGGCCCCAGCAGCGATCTTATTCGCCATCATATCTGCATAATCGATGCCTGCGGTCCGAAACCCTTCCTTGCCATACTTCATATTGGCTTCCAGAACATATAATTTCCCGTTGCGCGAGCAGATGTCGATACCCACGTCATTCCAGCCACATGTCTTTGCAGTATGTAGTGCCAGAGCAAGTGCTTGCCCGAGAACCGGTTCGAGACTGATGCTGGCGCCTGCGGCAATATTGCTTCTAAATTCACCCATAGCTGTGATCCGCCAGTAAGCGTGGGCAATTTCCCTGCCGATGACCACTACCCGCATATCGCGGTCCAATTGGAGATATTCCTGAATGTAGGCGGGGGTATCAAGGGATAGATAGGCATGTAAATCCGTATGGTCTTGTATCAGGAAAACACCTCGTCCCATGGAAGAACCCCGGGGGATTTTTGCGATGAAAGGAAATTGAAAGTGGTCTAAAATCGATGTCTTTTGATGTTTTCCATAAAACACCCTGGTACGGGGATGGGGAATGTCCAGGAGCTTGAATATTGCCGTCTGTTTGATTTTATCCTGTGCAAAATGGTAATTATGCGGGCTGGGGAATGTTTCCTTGCCCATGGCATCAAACAGTTCAACATGAAAGGATGACGGATAGTAAATTTTTTTTGAATTTCGGATAAGTGCCATCGCCTCGCTTGAATAATCTTCCAGGTTCGGTTTGACGCCGAGCGTGATAACATTTTCACAGTGAGAGAGGCGTGATTCTAAGGCTATGTGCCTGTTTCCATTCATCGGTCATCCTGGTGGTTTGAGAACAAAAACAGAGGATGGCAATTTTGCATCGGGCCATATTTTGTCTACGTCGATTCGAAATCTCGTCTGCAGGTCATTTGAAAACAACAGGGTATCCGGGAGTTGATAGTCTCCGTAGTGACTGCGATTTAAAAATTCAACCCGATAGAGAAGCGTATTTTTTCCCTGAAACAGTTCATATTTCCAAACCGTTTTCATGTCCTCACGAAGGTAGATTTTCCCTGTTCGTTTTCTAAACCATCCTTTTTTTAACAGGAGGACATACGGGTTCCCTGAGGGCCCTTTTTCAAACGTCGGCGTGGCATTTTTCAGGAGAGGTACGCGGCCCGCCAGTATGGAGAGGATGTCATAGACCGTTATCGGCATTGATACGAGACGGCTGAGATCAGCCTTGCGTGTCCGTTTTTGATAGAAACGGCGTTCCGAATGGAGAGACAGGTAAAATCGGCTACCGTCGTAGACCACACTTGAAAAGGGCCGACCGCCAATACCCAGAATTTCTAAGCGCAGTTTTTCCGTTTTATATCCGGCCCATGCAACGCGTGTGCTTTGCAGGCCATCAGGATTCCAGATTTTTATTTTTCCAATGCCCTGAAAAGATGTCAACCCGGAATTGGTCTGTTGGAGATTCGCAACCACGGAACCCGGATCAATTGTCGTGGCCGACTCGGGCGCCGGTTGTATTGGTTTAATTGTACCTGGGTCTTTAAGCCCTGCGCATCCGAAAACAAGAAATAAAATGGCACAGCATGTGGTTAGTAACTGTTTCATTATGACGGGTATCTACTTTGGGCTCGCAAAAAAATAACTTCACATTTTCTGCGCGAACCCTTTGGGAACGGGTCACGACTCCTGGAGATCGTTGATTTTATTTTCGAGAGCTTCGGTATCCTCGGTTTTTTTTCGCAGTGACTCTTTATAGTATTTTAAAGCGTTTTCCTTGTCATCGATTTTTAAATAGACGTCACCGAGGTGTTCCAGGATAACAGGGTCCTCCGAGGTCAGTTTCACGGCCTTCTCGAGATATATCAATGCTTCTTGAAAAAGGCCTTTCTTATAGAGAACCCAACCCAGACTGTCAGTGATATATCCGTCATCGGGTTTATGTTTCAATGCTTCCCGGATCAGGGATTCTGCTTCATCCAGATTTTTGCCCATGTCGGCATACGTATAACCCAGATAATTCAAGGCATTGGCATTTTTAGGATCCAGAGCGATAACCTTCTGCATAGAGGCGATGGAATCTGCTTTTTTGCCCCACTTATCATATACGACACCCAGTCGGAATTGAATCCGAATATGTTCGGGGTCGATATTCAGGCCTTTCTTGAGCGCGGTTTCCGCATCAGCGTACGCTTCGATCTCTTCATAGAACGACCCTAGGTAGAGCATGAACTCAGGGTTGTTCGGGACGTTCTCGATGGCTTCCTCGATGGTGGCGATGGCCTCCGTGATCTTGTCCTGCTCCTGGTAGAGTATCGCGGTGTGAACAACGGCATTTTCATAGAACCGATTGCTGGGTGCCACCATTTTAAAGTACCGCATGGCATTGTCGTCATCCCCTTTTCCATCATAAGAAACCCCTGCCAGATATTGTAAATCCGAACTGTACGGCATTCCCTTCAGCATGCCTTCGAGTACGACGACGGCATCGTCGTATTGTTTCGGGTCTATATAGAGCTGAATGATTTCCCTGATAATTTCCGGTTCCTGTTCCGTTCTCAGACCAAGATCTTTCAACAGATTTCCACCCTCTTCCATGAATCCGTTTTTCTGATAAAAAAGACCCAGTTCCATGGCGACACGTACATTGTTCGGGTTTTTATCGAGGAGTTCCAGGTAAAGGGTGCGCGCCTTTGCGTTTTCTCCGGATGCTTTGTAGATTTTCAGCAATTCGAATCGACCTTCTTCAAGGTCCGGTTCCAATTCCAGCGCTCTCATGAAGGCGGTTTCCGCTTCCTCGGGCCGATCCTTTTCAGCATGGATTTTTCCTATAAAAAAATAACCGGCAAATGATGCTGGAAACATGTCCACTAAACGCTGGTAGAGATCAAAGGCACTGTCGAGGTCTCTCTCTTCCATCAGGATACTTCCCAGGAGTAAATAAACACGTTCTTCTTTATCCGGCGCTATTTCAATGGCTTTCGTATAGGCTTGTTTTGCTTTGTCGTTTTGTTCAAGGTTGCGGTTGATATCGCCATAAAATATAAGTGACTCCACATGATCCGGATCGATGGCAAGCCCTTTTTCAAGGGCAAGAACAGCTTCGGCGGTCTTTTTTTGATTCAGATAGAGAGAAGCGAGCTCCAGGTAAAGAAAAACCGACGTCGGGTCGATCTCAGAAGCCTTCAGAAGAAGCTGAATGGCGTGATCTGACTGGCCCTTCTTGAGGGCGAGCTGTGCCTCGGTATAATAATAATAGTTGTTGTCCATACGTACGGGGCCGGCATCGGGCTGAAAGCTTCCACGTGGTGCGTCGGAAACAGCGGGCATGCAGGCAAAAATGGATATGGTCAATATCACGGCCATCAAATGGCGGAGAATAAATGGTTTCATCATGTTTCGGGACTGTTCGTGTATGCGTATACATCGAAATCAGGAATTTCTTTTTTAAAAAACTCTCTCATTTTTTTGACGACGCTTTTTTCGACCTGGCGAACCCTCTCTCGGGATATGCCGTATCGATCTCCGATTTCCTGTAGTGTTACCGGGCTGTCTGAAAAAATACGTTGATCGAATATTTCGAGTTCACGCTTGGTCATTTTTTTTCTAAATTCGGCGATTTTGGTATGTAATAGAAATTCCATTTGCTTTTTGGCAACATTGTCTTCGATGGAAGCGGTTTCCGTACTCAGAAACTCGATCCGTTCGGTATCGGAATCATCTTTGAGTGGCGCATCCAGGGATACGTCCCAACCGTTCAGCCGTTGATCCATGTCGACAATTTCGCGTTCAGATACACCCAATTTCTCTGAAAGCAGTTTCGGTTTGGGGTCGAAGCCTTCGTCTATCAACCGCTGCTTCTCTTTTTTGAGTTTAAAAAATAGTTTACGTTGTCCCTGGGTCGTGCCGATTTTGACAAGGCGCCAGTTGTCCATGATGAACTTCAAAATATAGGCTTTGATCCAGAATGACGCATAATAGGAAAACTTTACATTTTTATAGGGATCGAACTTTTTAACTGCCTGCATGAGTCCGATGTTACCTTCCTGGATCAGGTCCAGGAGATTCTGCATCCAGACTCTCTGGAATTCCAGCGCAATTTTGACCACCAGGCGGAGGTTTGATGTCACCAGTCGGTAGGCGGCTTCGGAGTCACCGTGCTCCTGAACACGGGCGCCGAGTTCTTTTTCTTCATCCCGCGTCAATAAGTTGTATTGACTGATTTCATTCAGATACCGCTGGAGCGGATCGTATTTGACAACCGATTTATCAGTGAGAGAAGCCTTTTTTGGCTTTGCAGCTACTTTCGTTTTTGAACCCAGGGCAGTCTTTTTGCCGGAAGCAGGCTGCTTTCGGGGTTTTTTCGGAGATTTCTTTTTAATTGTCACGTCAGCAGTCACCTGTGGTATATGTGTAACTCCGGCTCAGTTTTCTCTGGCACGGATTTGTATGGACATGAATTCCAACATATGTTATGCACCGGTCGGGTTTTTAAACCATCCCTTGTGCGCCTGTAGCTCAGATGGATAGAGCAACGGACTTCTAATCCGTAGGTCGCAGGTTCGAATCCTGCCAGGCGTACCACCCTACCCCAGTTGAAACAAATACTCTATCATAACATGATACAGCTTATCAATACCGACGTTCATTTTCGGCTAACCAAATATCCGGTGATAAAGATAAAAAGTTCACCAACCAGAAACCAGAGTCTGGAAGTAGCTGAAATCATGATGGCTTCAGGCAAAGAAACGTTCAGTAGCGTGAGATAACCAGCGATAATACCTTCACGTATGCCAATTCCTCCGGGAGCGAAAACGAACAAAATTCCCAAAGAGCCGGCTAAAGGAAAACAAAAAACAGCAGAAAAAGGGATAAAATGATCCGTAATGCTTACGGCAAGCAGAAAAAAGCCGCAGCCCCATAAAATCCATCCTCCTAAAAACCAGGGGATTAAAATTAATGATTTTGAAAAGTCCAGATCCGGCAGGAGATAATCTTTTTTCAGCACTTTATTCACCAGGCCCAAAGCAGCATTGCAAACCGTCTTCGATAGCAGCATTAGCGTAAAAAGCCCTAGAATCCCAAGCCCCATCCAACTTAAAAGATGTAAAGCATCATTCATCCATAGACCGCAAATGCCCAGCAACAATCCGCACCACAAGGCGACCACATGGACATGTAAAAACAGCAAAGACAACTCGCCTGCAGGATATTTCTTTTTGTCCGCAAGATACATTGCCTTGCCCATAATCATCCACACCTTTCCGGGAACGTATTTGCCAAAAATATTCAAGCCTTCCGTTGCCAGTGCCTGACGGATACTAATGTGAAATTTAAATTTATGAAGCAGGTGTTGCTGGGCGAGCGTATTGGCCATAAAGCCGCCAAGTAGGCAAACAAAGGCGAGAAACAGTGAAACAGGGGAGTAAATATGGGGGATTTCGAGGTAATCCGCTTTATAGAGTACAACAATTAAAAATATCAGTGAAAAATAAATAAAGTATTTATGAAACCCTGTTTTCATGGAAGATTAAATCCCGGTGTCGACAGAACCCTGCTTGAACTTCCCAAGATAAAGCATCCAGGGGAAAACCGAGAACCAGTACACCTCTTCGATTTCAACAAAGTCGCTGATAAATCTTTTGAATTCCGACAGCATCCAGAAATTTACATGCGTCGGTGTCCGGCCGCCCTTTTGCCAGTATTTGCCTCGAATCACGTTACCCCAGCGGAAGAAAGGTTCATGGGGCACG
Source organism: Deltaproteobacteria bacterium (assembly GCA_003647375.1). The sequence continues at coordinate 3,181 of QMMS01000052.1, read as the reverse complement.
GAAAAAATAAAATAGGCATCCTTCTTGGCAACCCGTTGAATCTCCCGAAGGGCTTCAAGGGGCGCTGGAATGTGTTCCAGAACCTCTGAGGCTATGACGTAATCAAATGTATTGTCCTTAAAATTCAGACTTTTAACATCTGCATTCAAATAAGTGCAATCGGGATACTGCCATTTGGCTAATCGGAGTTTCTGATTATCCAAATCGACTGCCACCAAAGAGGCGATAACGTTCTGACGCGTCAGGTAATGAATAAAGTTTCCTTCACCGCAGCCGACATCCAAACCTGATTGTGAACAGGCATTAATTTTCCTCAAAAGGCCGGATGTTTTTTTCAACAGGCGATTCAACAGCCACCGGATAAGAGGGTTGCCGGAACTGTACAGTCTGTCAAGGGGTTCTTGTGACAACAGGGAAACAGCATTTTTATCCAATTTATCCATCGAACCTTTCCGAGTCCTTGTTGTGCATCTGACAAATCTGCTCGGAGACAAGCCCCATCATAAATACAATAATCGATGTCGTCAAAAGAAGTGCGCTCATGTTGGTGAATCGTTTCCACAATAAAAAAGTGTAAAGATAATAGATGACTCCCATGCTAAATAAAAAAAAACTGACCGGTAAAAACACCCTGAAGGGAGAATACAACGTGCATATTTTTACTATGATAATGAAAAATCGTGCCCCGTCCTTAAATATCCCGATACCACTTTTTCCACTCTTACGGCTTTTTACGCCGATAGAGACATATTTGAGGCTTCTTCCGTTTCTCAAGATGCTCAATGTCATGGTTGTGGGATAAGAGTAGGTATTGGGGAGAAGATATAAAAGCGGCCTCGCTATTTCTGCCTTCACTATTCGAAAACCAGAGGTAAGATCTTTAATTTTGAACTTGGCAACATATGAAGCAAACCAGTTGTACACTTTATTCCCGGCAGCCCGTACGAAAGATGTATGTCCGTCTAAGTTCCTGAAACCAACGACCATATCATATTCGGGCAGATATTTTAGCAAGCGAGCGATATCATTGGGGTCGTGCTGACCGTCACCGTCCATGAAGACCAGGGTTTCACCTTTGGCCTGTCTGATTCCGCTTTTTATAGCAGCGCCGTTGCCCATATTGTAGGGATGATTCAGAATCGTGGCTCCGGCTTTTTCAGCGGTTTCAGCTGTCCCGTCGATTGAACCATCGTTTATGACAATGATTTCATAATCAGGATGAAGGGTTCTAATTCGCCTGATGATATCCCCAATGGTATTTTCTTCATTGTAGGCGGGAATGATTACTGAAACCATAGTATGATTTATCTTTTCGTTGGGGTTAATCCTGCGAACCTCGCAATTGATAAAGGTCGTGACCGTTTTCTGCAAACAAGCGAGACGTCTTGAGATCAAGAAAGTTGATAACCAATTGTTTTTCCATTTTATTCAAGTTATTATGTGACCAATTGTCAAACATGTCAAGCCTTATCAACAAATGCGTCAAACCGAGGTTAACTAAATGTGTGTGCAGTTCTTCCGCAGAATCGGACTTTTGAACTGTCGAATGAAACAGATTGATATCAAAAAGCATTTCCCGGTCACTGTAGTATCCACGATCCCCTATGAAAAGGGATAAAATTTTTGCTTCTGACGGCAAAAAGCCATTGATGTGACGTATGGCGGCATATTCGGGTCTGAATTTCTCGATATAGTCATCCCTTGAAATATTGCCGCTCAAATATTGAAACGGGGTGACAATTTGGAATTGCTCGATGATGTAAGTCATGTTGCCGCTTAACATCAGCAAAACAGTCATCAATGAAATCCCGCCGGCAATGTATTTGGGCTTTCCATCAAACAGCTTACACACAAACAGAAAGATATTCTTCAACCCGAACATGGACAGGATCACTAGACAAGGTATGACGGGAGCGATATACCGGATACGCATGTTGGTTTGAAAAAAAACAAGCAGTACGAGCAAAATCGAAAATATGAGCATAATGCCTTTTTCAGCATTATGCCGGTGCGTATTTTTATCCTTGTTTGCCATGGCAAACGAAAAAATGGGTAAAATAAGCAAGGCGGGATTCAGTTTGCCGTCAAAATACTGATGTGTGTTATCCTGGCCTTGAAAAAACACCCGCAACGGGACCAGTGCGGTTTCCCACCAGGTTTCATTATACATCAGTTTCCGTAAAATAATGGGCGGCACCGATTGTAGCGCATAGGGGTCAGAAGCATTAAACCAGTTATCAAAAAGTGGGAATACAGGATTTCCTGTCCAAATGTAATTTTTTATACCCCAGGGTGAATACATGAGCCCTGCGACAGAGACAAAAAGCAAGCCGCTTAAAACTGCCCAGAACGGGGTGTGTTTGCCCTCGGCAACACCTCGGGAAGCGATGAATATCATTATCAGTGTGAGTAGCAACAATACCATCAGGCCGTTATACTTTGTGCCGAGGGCCAGACCACTACACAGAGCCGCCATGACGAGATGCTTTCGACGCAGAGATTCCTCGTGCCATTTTAAGGCGTACATGAACCCGGCCGTGGAAAAGAATATCAGTCCAAGATCAACGTAGGCCGTAATGGAAAGCTTTACAATCACAGGGGTGGACAAAAAAAACAAAACACCCAGCAGCGCATAATACCTATCCAGCCGTTTTGTCAAATACGTGAATATGAGCCATGCTGTTCCCAATGCAAATGCAAAATGAATAAACTTTGGAAGAATATCATTCCCGAAATAGAGTGGTATCGTGTACAAAAGATCTAAGTTCATGGGATAATAAGAGAAAATCATATCCGGGATTTCATAGATGGCCCCGTGTTTCAACCACAATTTCGGTACCGCGAGGTGATGGACCAGTGCATCTCTGCTCACGGGCGGGACCCATGCCAGGATACATATAGAGACTACCAGTATCAGCAGCACCAACAGCATTGATACCGGAAGTAATATATCCTTAATCTTTTGTGATTTCATAAAGTTGCAGCACCCTGCTTTTTATTCTGTCATTTAAAACCTGGTCCTTTGGGCCAGGTCAGAGATATTTGGCTATGCCGATGATGGTAGTTACTTAAATCCGAAGCACGAAATTCGAAATCCTAAACGGTTCGACAGGCTCACCGCCCTGAGCAAGGTCGAAGGGCAATATCGAATGATCCAAATTCGAATGATCAAAACAAGACT
>QMMS01000051.1 GCA_003647375.1 Deltaproteobacteria bacterium | reverse complement strand
TATCGGTATCGATGCATATCTGGTAGAAGTCGAGGTGGATATTACCAGGGGGCTGCCAACCTTTACCACTGTTGGACTGCCGGAAGCCGCAGTAAAAGAAAGCAAGGAACGTGTCAAGTCTGCCATCAGCAACTCAGGTTATACCTTTCCCGACGATAGAATTACCGTCAATTTAGCCCCTGCAAATATCAAGAAAGAAGGTACCGGTTTTGACCTGCCCATCGCGTTGGGAATCATGGCTGCTGAAAAACTGATTCCCCAGGTGCGTGTCAGCGACTATACCATTATGGGCGAACTTTCACTGGATGGGCGCATCAAACCGGTGAACGGAAGCCTTCCCATGGCAATCGCTGCCAAAAAAGCGGGGTGTCAGGGTATTATCGTACCCTACGACAACGGACGCGAGGCGTCTGTTGTCAATGCAATCAATGTCTATCCGGTCAAAACACTTTCACAGGTGGTTGATTTCCTGCGTGGTCTTGAGCGGATTGAGGCCATGGCGGCAAACCTGAAGGATCTTTTTGACACCCAAAACCGGCATGAAAAGGATTTTGCCGATGTCATGGGGCAGGAACATGTGAAAAGAGCCATGGAAATCGCTGCGGCAGGCGGACATAATCTCATAATGGTCGGAGCTCCTGGTTCGGGGAAAACCATGATAGCCAAACGCTTGCCGACTATTTTGCCTCCCTTGACATTCGAGGAAGCTATCGAGACTACCAAGATTTTCAGTGTCATTGGACGGCTTGAAAAAGGACAGGCTTTGATTACGAGAAGACCCTTTCGATCCCCTCACCACACGATTTCGGATGCCGGCTTGATAGGTGGTGGCCACATCCCCAGGCCCGGCGAGGTGAGCCTGGCTCATAACGGTGTTCTTTTTCTGGATGAGTTGTCTGAATATAAAAAACATGTTCTGGAAGTACTCAGGCAGCCTCTGGAGGATTTAAAGGTTACTATTTCTCGTGCGGCCTCGACCATCACCTACCCATCCAGTTTCATGCTGGTGGCGGCCATGAACCCTTGCCCCTGCGGCTATTTTTCCGATCCGAAGCATGAATGTCGGTGCACATCTCACCAGATTCACCGATATCGTTCAAAAATTTCAGGACCCCTGCTGGACCGGATCGATATTCATGTCGAGGTGCCGGCTGTGCCATACAATGCCCTGAAGGGGGTTGGAAAATCTGAACCTTCAGCGTGTATCAGGGACCGGGTGGCGGCCGCCCGGAGGATTCAAGCCGGGCGATTCAGCCGTACAAAAATTTATTGTAATGCCCAGATGAGCAGCCGACAGATCAAACGCTACTGCAATATCGACGAGGCAAGCCATCGTTTACTCGAAATCGCTATCGACAAACTGGGACTTTCAGCACGTGCCCATAACCGGATATTAAAGATTGCCCGAACCATCGCGGATCTCGAAGCAAGGCCGGAGCTGTCGGAGCGTTATATCGCAGAAGCGGTGCAATACCGAAACCTGGATCGGGGCAAATATGCACGTTGACCCGAAAAACGATACAAAAACTATTTTTAGCAGGAGCGCGGAAGGCACTCCGGTTGAAAACGTCAGTTTAAACCCAACGCCTTGTATGTATGAGTTTGCTGCACATATTTATGATCTTGATGGGGTTATAACGTCTACAGAAAAGTTACACTTTGAAGGTTGGAAGGAAACATTTGACAAGCTGATAACTTCTCTTCAGGAAAGCGATTTGCTCCCCCAAGGCGCCCCGGAGCAATTTAAGGCAAAACATTATCTGGCGTATGTGGATGGCAAACCTCGATATGATGGTGTTCGCTCTTTTATCGACGCTTTGGGGGCCGGCGATGATTGCCTTGTCTCTAAAGTAGCTGGAAAAGTGCTGGATAAACTGCCTGAGAATAGGCGCTTTTCGGCTTTTATTCAATTCATGACCTCAAGAATAAAAGAGAATACATCCCCGCTGTCTCAAACAATAACACCAGGCGAGTTGGATTCACTGACAGAGCAACATGTTGATGCTCCGGAAAAGCTTGCCGAGTTATTCGATCAGTGTGCTTTGAATGCGACTCATCTTGATATGTTGTTAAAAATTCTTGCAAAAAGACCTGCAGCACTGGGCTCTATAATTGTTCGTAAGGTCGGGGATATTAAAGATACCTGGATCAATGACAGGCTGAATGATGAATCCATTGAAATAGTCAAGTTTCAGCATACCGTGGATATGATTAAAGAGGCAAAAAAAAATGGTGTTAAAGTTGCGATTGCTTCTTCAAGCAAAAATGCCAAAAAAATTCTTAAGAAGGCACAGTTGTTTGATTTATTCGATGAGCATTTAATAATTGATGGCATTGTACGGGAAGAAATGGGGCTGAACGGGAAACCGGCACCTGATATTTTTGTGGAAGCGGCAAAAAGAATGGGAGTGGCTGTTCATAGAGCAATCGTTTTTGAAGATGCAAATTCAGGGGTCGAAGCAGGTAAGAAGGGTAATTTTGGCCTGGTTGTTGGACTTGCTCGTGCAGGGAACCAACAAGAGTTAAGAAAATATGGAGCTGATATCGTATTAGCAGATATAGGGGATATGCAGAACCCTCTCCAGGAAATGAATAGCTGGTACAAAGAAAAACTTCAAGAGACTTGCAAGAGGTTGACATATATTGGGACTCCTATGGAAAGGGATCCGGAGGCGGATCCGGAGATATTGAAAGCCGGATTCAGGGCTGAGCAAGCGCTGCAGGCTGTTGGAAATGGCTATTTCTGCACAAGGGGGGCAGATTATGAAGAAAGGCAAGGGCCGGATTCCTGGGGCTATGCCGGAACCTATTTCTCTACTGTTCGCAATACTCGGAAATCTGTTATTGAAGGGCAACCGGTTTATAATGAAGATTTGGTAAACGGCATAAACTGGCTTCCGGTCACCTTTAAAATTGATGATGGTGACTGGTTTCAACCGCATGAGACAGAACTTCTGAGCTATGAAAAGGATCTTGATTTCAGAACAGGCTCTTTTACCCGAACGCTGAGTTTTCGTAGTCAGGATGGAAAGGAAACGGAAGTAGTTGCACGGCATTGTGTAAGTATGGCCGACAAGTACTTGGCTGCCGTCGAATATAGTGTAACTCCGATTAATTATTCGGGTGTGATCACTGTCAAGGCAGGTCTGCATGCTGATCATATTAATGATGGCGTTGCGCGCTATGCCAAACTTGATCAGCAACATTTGAAGGGAATAGCAGAAGGTGGAGAGGATAATGGGACCTCTTTTTTAAGGGTACAAACGTGTCCATCACACGTGCCTGGAAAAGACCTGAAACCAGTAGAAATTACAGCAGCAGCGCGAATTGTTGCTGAGCTGGAAGGAAAAACACTAAAATCAGCTTTTGAAATTTCAAAAGCTGATCGCCGCGTGGATATGTCTTTTAGTCAGAAAGTGGGACAGGGGCAGATGCTTACAGTGCACAAGATGGTAGGCCTGCACACCCATAAGAACAGTATTGGGAAGGGAGGCACTCCGGATAAGGCTCATAACACAGTTGCTAATATTGCTTCATTTTCCGAAGTGCTTGAACCCTCTGCAGTTAAATGGGCCGAGATCTGGGATAAAGCTGGTGTAGAAATCGTGGGGGATCGGCTGGGACAGCAAGCATTAAATCTCGCTACATATCATCTCTTTGTTATGGGTTCTGAACACAACGATGGCGGCATTGGCCCGCGAGGCCTTACCGGAGAAACTTACCGCGGTCATGAGTTCTGGGATGACATTTTGTATTATCCTGGGATTTCCTTGCAAAGTCCCCTGGTAACCAGGTCTCTTCTGGGACATCGTTACAATGGGCTTAAAGAGGCCAGAAAGGCTGCCCATGAATACACGTTTCAGGGTGCCATGTATCCCTGGCAGGCGGGTATTGAAGGAGATGAACAGACTCAGGTGACTCGTTTCAATCCGGTTTCCGGGAAATGGGATCCAGATAATAGCTGTCGCCAGCGACATGTATCTCTGGCAATTGCGTATAATGTGCTTGATTTTCTGGAGACTACCGGCGACGTCCAGTTCAGAGGCATGGGTACGGAAATGGTTCTTGATATCTGCCGATTTTTCACCAGCATGTGCGAACTGGATTCCGCAACCGGCAAATATTCAATTGACGGCGTTATGGGACCCAATGAGTTCCATGAGGGTATGGAGAAAAGGGGTGTTAAGGATAATTCCTATACAAATATAATGCTTGCCTGGACTTTGGAAAAAGCTGAATATCTTGTGGCTGAGCTTAAGGTCTCCGGCCCTGCTGAACTTGAGGAGGCGTACCGCAATATAGGGGTTACAGCGGGAGAGATGGAGAAAGCGTATGATCATTGGCGGGAGATTCGTCAAAATCTTTCACTTGATCTCAATGAAGAAGGCGTAATTGCCAATCACTCCGAATGGTTTAACCTGAAGGGTCCGGATGAAGTTAAGGGCCTGAAAGTCTTACTGGATGGTAAAGAACAAGAGCTGTATTCGGTAGTATACAATTCCGGGAGAGCTGATCGTCGCATTAGGGCTGCGGGTATGGACCCTGATGATTATCAGATACAAAAGCAAGCTGACACGCTGATGGCTTATTACAATCTGGGACCTGATGAAATAAAGCGGGTTGTAAAGATGATGGGATATGCGTTGCCAAAGGATCATCTGCTGAAGAATCTTAACCATCATTTGCCGCGCACGTCACATGGTTCTACGCTGAGTTATATTACACATGCGATGGTGCTGGCTAACGCCGGCAGAACTGCAGATAGCTGGCGCTTCTACAGACAGGCTCTTGTCAGTGATTTGTCGGATATACAGGGGGGTACAACCGCTGAGGGTATTCACCTTGGCGTAATGGGTGGTTGTTTGAAAGGTGTTGTCACTAACTTTGCAGGTTTCAACTGGCACGGGGACAAACTTTCCATCAATCCTGATTTACCGGAAGAATGGAAATCTCTCAAGTTCAGCGTACTCATCAGAGGAGATCGTTACCACTTTGAAGCCAGCGGGGAAGATCTTAGACTAAGGGTTAAACAGGAAGATCGTACTATACCAGGAAAAGAAAATTTGGTTATTGTGGTACAGGGTCGCCCAGTGACTGTAGATTATGATGTGGCGTATACGTATAAACGGTGACATTCCAGTCCTCGGAAATCTTGTGTGTTACATGGATCCAGAGAGATCTTACCGCATTACACTCTCTTTCAAGGACTTTCAGCCTGTGTTCATTAAGTTCTTCCTTTCCTCTTTCCTTTTGAGCATTAAGATTAAATTTCTTTTCATTCATGGCAATGATACGTGTCGCTTTAGATTCGTCGGTCTTGATTTTTCCGATTAATGCAGCGTAGAGACCATCAAAAATAAGTACCTTTTTATCTGCCATATTTAGGGTGATTTCCTTAATTGGGCGAGATCCGTCTTCGTTGATAATGACAATTGGAACAGTGACCGGCCTGCCTTGTTCAAAACAAGACATGACTTCTTCAATTTTAGGTCTGTTCATTTCATTTAATCCGACGTTGTTATCGTAATCTTCCGCTCTCTTTTTTTCACGTTCTTCAGGGGTTGTTACGTACGCATTGTCAAACGACCATTCAACCGTTGAAACCCCCTGCCCTTTCAGAATCTCCCTTACGAGGTAGGCAATCTCGCTTTTTCCTGTTCCGGATTCTCCCCCAGCGGCAAATATTACTTTACCGGTAGTCTTCAGAGCTTCAAGAATTACGGGAACAAGCCAATTGGCTGCTTTATCGTGTCCGGGTATAATTCTTAGTTTATCCATTGAGACAGGATCGATTACCCATCTTACCTGTTCATTCCGGCTGTTACTCTCATTATCACTTTTTGTGGTATTGCTCATGTCAACCTTCCTTTTAGAATTAACCCCAAATACCATATTGCCTATAAAAACAAGCTAATAATAATGATATTCGTTGGTTAAGTCAATGTAGTTCTATATATTATCAGAATTTAATTTTATGCTTGGGTTAATGAAATAGATTGAAAACGAAGGCCTATGGTGTATATACAACAGAATAGCTCATTAGAATTGACGTTTTCAGAGCTGGTTAATGGGTATTAATCATCAAGCACTCGGGCAAACAGGACCCGGTTTTGCCGGAACCGTCCGTAAAAAGCTTGATGAAACGTGGAACCCGATTTTACTGTGAGGCGTTATGTCGAGAACCCCTATAGAAACGTACGAAACCATGCAATTAGACCGTTCCGCGGTCGCGAAACAAATACGTAGTATTACGCCAAAAAAAGCCTGCTTTGTTGTCATGGCCGGAATGGACGTCGGCAGGGTCATCGCCCTGGATGAACCGGTAATCACCATAGGCCGGGACGCTCAGTGCGCAGTAGTACTGCAGGATGATGGGGTGTCCCGATTTCACGTGGAGGTGCGGCGTGAAACTGCAGATAGTGTTATTATTCGCGATTTGGGCAGCACCAACGGTACGTTCATTGGTGGCGAACGGATCGCCGAAGCCAAACTGCATGATGGCACCAAAGTATTGATTGGTCGCCGCACAATACTCAATTTTACCTTTCTAGACGAACTCGAATATAATTTTCAACAGCAGATGTATGAAATCTCTACGAGGGATGGACTGACCGGTGTTTACAATCGCAGGTATTTCTCCCAGAGAATAATCACGGATTTGTCATTTGCCCGGCGCCATCAGATACCGTGCACATTAGTCATTCTCGATATCGACCATTTTAAGAAAGTAAACGACACACACGGCCATCGCACCGGTGATCAGGTACTGATCGCCGTGACCGAAGCCATGGGTAATGTGATTCGCAAAGAAGATATCCTCGCCCGGTACGGCGGCGAAGAATTTGTTGTCATCGCTCAGGGCACCGATTTGGTAAACGGCAAAGTTCTTGGCAAGCGCATCCAACTCTGTGTGGCCGAGCAAAGAATTCCCGCGCTGGATGACCCGAACATGGTTGTCAAGGTTACTGTAAGCGTCGGTGTCGCCACAGTTCCAAGCGATGCATCCGTCGGGGCCGATGTACTGATCTCCGCTGCAGATACCAATCTTTATCGCGCCAAGAGCCTCGGACGAAATCAAGTAGTGACATCCCCTGTCTTTCCTATGCCAGATAAGTAATAACAAAAGACAGCCCAACTTTCAGACATACACCGTATATAAAGAAGACCCGATCCAGCCACTCGAGAAGTTATTGCAGTGCATAGATGTACATCGGCAGATAAAGCTGCTGGTGAAAGATGATAAGGGGGGTACCCAATTGAATTTTACCCATATGACCAAAGCCCATATCAAGAATCTTTCCAAGTTTATTGAATCCGAGCGCATTTCCACCGGAACATCCGTACTGGAGCTGCATGCCAGGGATCAGTCCCAGCACGCGCCTGTTCGTCCCGAGGTCGTTATCTGGCCGGAGGACCGGGATGAAGTGGCAGCTGTCATGGCTTACGCCAATGAACACCGTATCCCCATCGTTGGATGGGGGTCCGGTTCAAGCTTAGAGGGGAATCCGATCCCGGTTCAAAAAGGCATTGTACTCGATTTCTCTCATATGAATAAGATTCTGGCTGTAAAAACAGAAGATTTTCAGGTGGATGTTGAGCCGGGTCTTGTGTATCAGGACCTGAATGAACACCTAAGATATTCAGGCCTTTTTTTCCCGCCGGATCCCGGGGCCAGGGCCACTGTCGGCGGTATGATTGCCAACAACGCCAGCGGTACACGGACGGTCCATTATGGTTCAACCAAGGATTATGTTCTTAAATTAACCATTGTTTTGGCCAACGGTGAAATCATCGAGACCGGGTCACGGTCCGCAAAATCCTCATCAGGATACGACCTACTGCACCTGTTTGTCGGCTCCGAGGGGACTCTCGGTATTGTGGTACAGGCAACCCTTCGCCTGGTTGGCTTGCCGGAGGAATACGCTGCGGCAATTGTAACGTTTCCTTCTATACAAACGGCCAGCGAGGCGGTGGTGGAAATCGTGCGATCCGGGCTCGACCCGGCAGCGCTGGAGTTGCTGGACCCCGCCTGCATCAGGCTCTTCAATCAGGAAAAGCATCTCGGACTCAAGGAAGCCCCCACTCTGTTTGTCGAGTTTCACGGACCTTCCATGTCTTATCTTGTGGAGATTCTGGACATGGTGGAAGAAATCTGCGGGGATGCAGGTCATCTTGCTTTTCAAAGAGGTTTGGGCAGGGAAGAACGCAACCGGTTTTTCGAGGCCCGGCATGAACTGGGAGAAATGGTGATCAGGGCGCATCCGGACTGTGGTACCCAGATCATCGATGTAGCGGTTCCCATGACAGCCTATTCAGATATCATTACCAGTGCTAGCTTGGCTGCTAATAAAGCGGGTATCCCAGGGTATGCCTTCAGCCACGCCGGAGACGGCAACCTGCATTTGAACCTGGCCGGCAGGAAAAATAATCCGGAAGATTGGAAACTGATTGAAGAAATCAGTCAGGAACTGGTTTCCAAGGCACTTTCTTATGGCGGCACGGCAACCGGTGAGCACGGTGTCGGCATTGGCAAGAAAGCATATATGGCGGCAGAACATGGAAAAAGCCTCGATTGGATGAAACAGATCAAGGCGTTGTTCGACCCCCATGGTATTCTCAATCCAGGTAAAATATTTCCCTAAATTTGAATTTGTCGCGCTTTCAGCGCGACAAATTCAAATTGTATTAAGATTTTTACAAGATCGATATTTAAGCTATTACAAGACAAGAAAAACGTACTTTCCCTAAGTTTTTCGGGACCGATGATGTCGGACCCCTATACACCCCAGTCTGAGTTGACATTTCTTTAAAAACACTTACATTATCCTGAGTTTAGCGCCGAATAAACGTCTGACTGCTCCGCAACAGCTTAACTAATTCGCCTGAAGCCGGCAGGCAGTTTTTAAAAAAAGCGACAACGTCGCGTTTCATAAATTCGTGCAACGAATTTATTTGGGGATATAAAATGGCTATTGAAACCAAAGAGCAGGTGTTGGAAAAAATAATGGCGCAGGACAAGCCGGTCTGCCCCAAATGCGGCGAAACCATGAACCTGTGGGAAGTGCCACCCATCAATTTCAGTGATGGTCTTGGATGGGGTACGCCGTACCTTTATATTTGTTTCAATGACGATTGTCCTTCCTATTGTAAAGGCTGGGATAACCTGAAAGAGAACTACAACCAGGCCGCATCATACCGGCAGATAAACTATCCAGGGACCGACCAGTTTGAGTTCATGCCGGTTTTCAGCCCCATGGGAGCTCAGGGACAGATCATTGATGACCAGGTATTACTCCAGGAAGAAATGCTCAAAGAGGCCACCAAAAAGGGATTTTCAATCCTGGCACAGTGTTATGTGGACAAAGATACACCCACGGTGTTGCGTATACTTCTCGATCCCACAGAACCTGCGCGGGTACGATTGAAAGCTGCTGAAATGATCGGAGACATCGGAGATCTGGAGGCCATAGAGCCCCTGCGAAACATGAAGGTAGGCAACGATCTGGTGGAAAAGCAATTGGCGGAATCGGTGAAACAGATCCACGAGCGTTTTTTTACACGGGAGTGTCCTTTCTGTGCCGAGATCATAAAAAAGCGAGCTAAGGTTTGTAAGCATTGTGGAAAAGATGTTGCCGGGCAATAAAATAAAGGGTTCAAGGGTTCGAGGGTGATACAAGGGTTGGAGGGTGGCTAATAGCTGTCAGCGAAAGAGCACCTAACAGCCTACAGCCTAAACTGCTAAAAGGCTATAATAAGGGTTCGAGGGTGATACGAGGGTTGGAGGGTGGTCGACAGCTGTGAGTTGACCACAGCATCCCAGCCTCCCAGCCTCCAAGCATCCTCGCTTCCCAGCAGACAAGGGGTTGGCATCCGTTGATCAGTCATCAATCAATAAAGAAGTACCCGTCATTTCAGCCGGCTGAGCCAGTTCCATGACCTCCAGGATGGTGGGGGCAATGTCACACAGCGCACCATCTTTTAGTGCTGAACGGGTGCGTGTCTCATCTACGAGAATACATCTCACCCGGCCCACGGTGTGGGCGGTGTAAGGGTTGCCTTCTTCATCGATCATCTTCTCCGCATTTCCGTGATCCGCTGTAACAATGGCCGCCCATTGTTTCTCAAGAAGCTTATCCATAATTTTTTCAACGCAGAAATCGATTGTTTCACAAGCCTTTATGGCGGCCGGCATAATGCCGGAGTGTCCGACCATGTCCATGTTGGCAAAATTGAGTACGATCAAATCGTAGGTGTCTGAGGCAATTCGATGGATGACTTCCTGCGTCACTTCAAGCGCGCTCATTTCGGGCTTTTGATCATAGGTCGAAACATTGCGAGGTGAGGGTATAAGACAACGATCCTCCCCCTCAAACGGCTCTTCCCGGCCACCATTAAAAAAGTAGGTGACATGTGCGTATTTTTCTGTTTCTGCAATTCTGAGCTGTCGCAGGCCATTGCTGCTGATAATCTCGCCCAGGATATTCACCATGTAAACCGGCTCAAATGCGATGGGCAGTGAAAAGCCTTCCTCAAAGAGGGTCATGCAAGTATAACCGCACAGATCCGGCATGGGATTCCGCTCAAATTCATTGAAAGCCTTGTCCGTAAACGCTCTGGTAATTTCTCTGGCGCGATCGGCACGAAAATTGAAAAAGAGAATGCCATCGCCATCTTTTACCGTTCCCCGGGGTGTACCATCTTCTTTGACCATCACGATGGGATTGACAAATTCATCGGTTTCCTTTTTTTCGTAGGCGCTGTTTATGGCGGCTATGGGATCGATCTCCTGAACGCCTTGCCCACGGGTATAGAGGCGAAATGCCTTTTCAATTCGGTCCCATCGCTTGTCTCTGTCCATGGCATAAAAGCGGCCGCAGATGGACGCAATGGCACCAAATCCGGATGCCTGGATATGGGACTGCAATGCCGAAAGGTATTTGACACCGTTGGTGGGGGGGGTATCTCTTCCATCAAGGATGGCGTGAACGACCACCTGGCTCAATTGCTTGCGGCGGGCCATATCTAAAAGAGCGAAAAGGTGGGCCAATTGGCTGTGGACACCACCGTCGGAAACGAGCCCCATGAGATGAAGTTTCGAGCGATTTTTCTTGACCTTTTCCATCAGCCGGCTGATGGCCTTGTTCTCAAAAAAGCTGCCATCTTCAATGGCCTTGTCGATTCGTATAAGATTCTGATGAACAACCCGGCCGGCGCCGATATTCAAATGGCCTACTTCAGAATTTCCCATGATCTTATCCGGCAGACCCACGGCATTTCCGAATGTCAGCAGTTGTGAGCAGGGGTATTGCTTTTGAATTTTATCCAGGAAGGGCGTTTCAGCTTGTGCGACGGCATTCCCATGCCTGTCTTCCCGTGCTCCCCATCCATCCAAAATGAACAACATGCAGCGCTTGTGATGTTTCATTGACTACTCCATCGAAAGTTGTTTTGCATCGATCCAAAGGCCTTCCAAATCATAAAAGTCTCGTAAGGACTCATAAAAAATATGGATAATGACGTCACCGTAATCCATTAAAACCCAGTGCCCTTCTTTCTTCCCTTCGATATTTATTGGTTTTTTACCTATTTTTTTTAAATCCCGTTGAACAAAATCGGCGATGGCGGTTACCTGGCGATTCGACCTTCCCGAGCAGACAATAAATACATCTGCATAGGACGTCAACTTCTGTACATCCAGAATGACGACCTGGATGGCCTTTCTACCCAATACAGCATCGACAAATGGTTTGATCGCCGGATTCAATGACATGCTATCGATGTCCGTCATGAGTAGATTCCTCGCTTGTAGATATAATTTTCAACGCTTTCGGGGACCAGAAACCGAATCGATTGTTTACGTTTGATCAGTTTCCGAATCTTTGTGCCGGAAATATCCAGCATGCTGATATTGAATCGATACACAGGCTGATGTCGATGGTGACGATAACAGCCATCCTTTGCCGAGAATTGATAGGATTCCGAAATCTTTTCTTGAATAAACGCGGTCATGTTTTCCCACTCGAGACTGTGCGGTCGGCCATCTGGAAGCGGCCGTGTCATGATTATCATGGGAAGTATCCGGAACAGTTGTTTAAATGATTTCCACGTATCGATTTCTAGAAACGCATCGATCCCCATTACGAGAAAAAGTTTCACATTGGCGTTTAGGTTCTTTTTGAAGTGTTTGACGGTATCGATGGTATAGGAGAGACCAGGACGCTTCAACTCGACATCGGATAGAATAAATTCCGGGTTGTCTGTTACGGCAAGCCGTGTCATTTCAAGGCGGTCCACAATCGAAACCACACCTTTGATGTTTTTGTGGGGCGGAAGCGCCGAAGGTATGAAGTACAGATTTTCCAGATCAAAACCCTCGCACACCTCCCTTGCAGCACGCAGGTGGCCATAGTGTACGGGGTTAAATGTTCCGCCAAACAACCCGATCCGCATGGGTCAGCTCCTTTCCAGTCGGTTCAGGATGCGTGATAGCAGGGTATCAATGTCCGTGCCCGCCAGTGCGGATATCGACACCACTTCGATATCTCCAATCGCTTCCCTAAAACGCCTGGCTTTTTCTTCGGATCCATCCGTATCCATCTTGTTCAACACCAGCAACTGCTTCCTGTTGGACAGTTTCCGGCTGTGTTTTTCGAGTTCATGATTGACTGTGACGTATGCCGACAGGATATTATCCGGTTCAAGTGTCGAAACATCGATCAGGTGTACCAGTATCCGTGTTCGCTCGATATGACGCAAAAACTGGGTTCCCAGGCCGGCTCCTTCGTGGGCTCCTTCTATGAGACCGGGAATATCCGCCACGACAAAGGGCTCGCCCCAATCAGTGTACACGACACCGAGGTTCGGTACCAGGGTGGTAAAGGGGTAGGCTCCAATTTTTGGTTTTGCAGCGGATATCTTACTGATGAGAGTGGATTTGCCGGCATTGGGGAGACCGATAAGACCGACATCGGCGATAAGTTTGAGTTCCAGTTTTAATTGAATTGTCTGTCCGGGCTCGCCGGGTTGAGCAAAACGAGGAATTCGACGGGTGGCTGATTTGAAGTGGTAGTTTCCTTGTCCCCCTCGTCCGCCGGTTGCGGCAACGAAAGTTTCTCCGGGGTTTATAAAATCTTTCAGGGTTTCCCCTGTTTCACTCTCGGTGATTATGGTTCCGGCGGGAACTTCTATGATAATGTCGTCCCCTTTTTTACCGGCTTTCTTTTTTCCCTGACCGCCGGCGCCATTCTTTGCTTTCAGGTGACGTTTGTATCGGAAATCGTAAAGCGTTCGTTTTCTAGGCGATGACTTCAGGATGACATCACCGCCTTTACCACCATCTCCACCGTCGGGTCCGCCGCGGGGGATGAATTTTTCCCGCCTGAAACTAACGCATCCGCTGCCGCCGTCTCCGGACTGGATGGTTATCTTGGCTTCGTCAATGAATTTCACACGGCATAAACACTAACTTTTTTTCGTGATCGGCCCA
This sequence comes from Deltaproteobacteria bacterium, assembly GCA_003647375.1. Next base: position 6,518 of record QMMS01000051.1, on the reverse strand, counting down.
ATCGTTCATACGTGACAATACCGTCTATTTTGGCGAACAGCGTGTAGTCTTTACCAAGACCGACATTTTCGCCGGGATGTATCCTGGTGCCCAACTGGCGAACGAGAATATTTCCCGCGTTAACGATCTGTCCTCCATACCGCTTGACACCTCGCCGCTGGCCATTACTGTCGCGACCGTTTTTTGAGCTTCCGCCCGCTTTTTTATGTGCCATTGTTATAACTCCCTTTTCAACAACCCCGAAGGCTGTTGTTTCTGTTTTATTCCCGATGTGCCCAGGCCGTACTATACCGAGATATCGTCGATTCTGACGGCCGTAAATTGTTGACGGTGCCCTTGTTTTCTGCGATAACGTTTGCGTCGCTTGTACTTGAACACCAGGATTTTCTTATGCTTTCCCTGCTCCACGATATGACCGTGAACAACCGCATTCTCCACCAGGGGTCGGCCGATCTCAAAACGATCGCCATCGGAAACCATCAGAATCTGATCAAAATCGATCTTGGAGCCGATGTCCCCGGGTATCTTTTCGATCTTCAGTGTTTCCCCTTTTTGCACTTTATATTGCTTCCCGCCCGTTGTTACGACAGCATACATGCTTGATGCCTCCTATATAGTACCTATATGAAAATTGTATCATTTCGATAAATGAGCAATATGATAATTTTTTTGAAAATTGTCAAGAAAAATATGTGAAATTGATATTAAGTTTAAAAGATGATACGAAAAATCAATAAGAAATGACATAAATTTTCCGGGTTATAGGCGTTTTTATAAACATGTTCCGAATAAGTCTCTCAGCTGGGGGGATTCCATATTTTTTTCAAAAGGACATATCATGATCAATCTGCATCACTAGCGTAGTGCCCTGCCGGATTGATGATGTTTCTGCGGCCTTATGTTACTAACAACCGGCCGTATTTCATCATCAATCCGGTGGGCACAAGACAAGGCTTTGTTTGATATGTCCTTTTGAAAAAAATATGGAATCCCCTTTACGGTGTAACCGGAACGTTATTTTGACAAATGCTATAATCTGGGTGTAGACAATATTTATCAGAGGGGAATTATTTTATGAAATCGAGAAGGTCGATTCTGTCTGTGCCGGGCCATATTGAAAAAATGCATCCAAAAGCGAGGAACAGCGTAGCGGACATCGTGATGTTCGATCTTGAAGACAGCGTGCCCGTGGATAAAAAGAAGGCAGCCAGGGTTCAGGTGATTCAATCTCTTCTTTCTCTGGATTGGCATCAAAAAACCGTAACCGTCCGTTGTAATGCGCTTGACACCCCGTTTGCTTACATGGATCTTATTGATATCATTGACAATGCCGGCCATTTACTGGATGCTGTGGTTATTCCAAAGGTGAACCACCCGGGTGATATTCATTTCGTTCACCGACTGCTCGATGGTATTGAAATGGCCAGACAACTTTCGAACCGGATCGGCATTGAAGCATCCATCGAAAGTGCCGCAGGCCTGGAAAATGTGTCCCTCACAGCAAAGGCAAGCAATCGTATGGTCTCATTGGTATTCGGCATTGCCGACTATTCAGCTTCCATTGGTGCGAGACTGGTATCTGTTTCAGGGCATGGTGAGGCAGAGGCAGACGTTTATCCCGGTCATCGCTGGCACTTTCCTTTAAGCCGGATTATTATGGCGGCCAAGGCCAATGGTTTGCAGGTGATGGATGCGCCGTATGGGAATTTCAAAGATCTCGATGGGCTGCGTCGATCCGCTGTCATGTCAAACGCTCTGGGGTGTGATGGCAAATGGGTTATCCATCCAAGCCAGATAGAAATTGTCAACGCGGTATTTTCGCCATCTCCGGAAGAGATCGAACGGGCGCGGGTGGTCATCGAGGCCTATGAGGCGGCTACTGAATCCGGGCGCGGTGCCGTATCTCTGGAGGGTAGTGTGGTGGACAATGCCACGATTCGTATGGCCAGACAGCTTTGGGAACAGGCTAAATACCTCGGGATTTTAAACAAAAAGTAGTAAGCAATATATAGGCTGTTAGGCTGTAGACTATTAGCCGCTAACAGCCTACAGCCTAACAGTCTACAGCCTATGCTAATCATTAAATTGCTTGCGAAGCACCTTTTTATCCAATTTCCCCACACTGGTTTTGGCGATACTTTCGACAAATTCGTATCGATCCGGAACACCATATTTGGGCAACTTGCCCTGTTTTGCAAATTCCAGCATGTAGTTTCTGAAATCATCTGCCGATATTTTGCCCCTGTATTCAGGTTTCAGGGTGACGATCATCATGGGGCGTTCCCCCCACTTTTTGTCAGGGATGCCGATGGCCGCGGATTCCAGAACGGCTTCGTGTTGGCTCATGATATTTTCCAGGTCGAGAGATGAAATCCATTCCCCGCCGCTTTTGATGACATCTTTGATCCTGTCCGTTATCTGAAGATACCCATTTTCATCAATATGTCCGACGTCGCCGCTATGAAGCCAACCCTTTCGCCATAGTTCTTTTGTTTTGTCCGGTGCCTTGAAATAGCTCTGGGTGAGCCAGGGAGACCGCATGACCACCTCTCCCGTTGTCATGCCGTCGTGCGGGAGCCCCTGGACGTTTGCATCCACGACCTCGACTTCAGCCAGTGGCAGGGGTTTTCCGGTTTTGGTGATGACATTCAAGTATTTGTCTCCTTCCCAGTTCAGCATGGATTCATTGGGTGTTGCAATGGTCATGACAGGCCCGGTCTCTGACATTCCATAGCCGGCATGAATTTCGATACCGAGTTTCATGGCCTGCCTGGCCAGTCCTTTTGGGAGCTGTGAACCGCCCATGACCACTTTCCAGTTTGACAGATCGACTTTTTTCGCCAGGGGGTTCGTGAGGATCATTTGTAGAACCGTGGGGACGCAATGAGAAAAAGTGACGTTTTCGGTTTCGATCAGTCTAAGTATTTTTTCCGGCTCATAGGGGCCGGGATAGACCTGCTTGGCGCCCATCAACGTTGCAACATAGGGAAAGCCCCATGCATGGACATGGAACATGGGTGTCAGGGGCATGTAAACATCGTTTGAGCGGAAACGGGAAAGGGTTTGGTAGGCACTGGAGACGATGCTGACAGACAGCGTGTGCAGAACCAGTTGCCGGTGTGAATAATAAACACCTTTGGGATCACCCGTGGTGCCGGTGGTATAAAACGTTGTGGCTTTCATGTTTTCGTCCAAATCAGGAAATTCATAGGACGGTGTAGTCGAACCAAGCATTTCTTCGTAGTCGGCATTTATCAAAAGGTTTGTGTCTATGGCTGCAGCATCCTCTTTTATGACGATAAGGGTTTTTATATGATCCAGTTGGTCTCGAACAGCCTCGATGACAGGCAGAAAATCGGAATGGGTGATAATGGTTTTGGCTTCGGCATGGTTGATGGTATAAACGATCTGTTCGGAGGATAAACGCCAGTTGACGGTCTGTAGAATTGCTCCCATCATGGGAATGGCAAAGAAGCACTCCAGGTACCGTGGGCAGTCATAATCGAGTACGGCAACCACGTCGCCGCATTGAATATCCAGTTTGTCGAGACCCCCGGCCAGACATCGAATTCGATTGTTCAGGTCCTTGTAAGTATAGCGCGTTCTGTCGCTGTAAACGATCTCCTTTTCGGGTGCGTAGATGAGAGGGGTATTGAGCAGTTTCTTGAGGATCAGGGGGTATGCGTAGCTTTCACCCGGCTCGTAGATCTTTTCATTCATATGGGGTCTCCTATCTTTGACACTATTGTGCGCGCATGGCATTCTATAGGCATTTTTATAAATATGTTCCGAATAAGTCTCTCGGCTCAAGGGGTTTCCATATTTTTTTCAAAAGGACAGATCATGATCCATCTGCATCACTAGCGTAGTGCCCTGCCGGATTGATGATGTTTCTGCTGTCTTCTGTTACTAACAACCGGCCGTATTTCATCATCAATCCAGCGGGCACAAGGCAAGGCTTCGTTTGATATGTCCTTTTGAAAAAAATATGGAAACCCCTTTACGGAGCAACCGGAACGTTTTATTAACAAATGAAATAATTAAAATTGTCATACGACATTGGACGCCAGGCTTTGGGACATAGCCAGGGCTTCGTTAAAATCAGGCACCGCGTCCCGGCCGCCGTATGCACGGCAGGAAAGAGATGCAACGGCAACTGAAAACCGGACAGCTTTGTGGAGATCAAACCCCCGGCTGATGGCCAGGGCAAATGCGCCGTGAAAATTATCTCCGGCACCGGTTGTGTCAAGCACAGGTACAGCCGGTGCGGGAACATGATACAGCGTGTTTCCCGTGGGATAGTAGGCGCCTGCATCACCATGTGTCACGATCAGCTGTCCCTGGATCATATCTTTGAGTTTGAAAATATTGTCGAATAGTTGATGCGGGTCGAATTTGTCCCGGCAGGAATCAAAAAAAGCGGATGACGGAATGAAATAATCTGCTGCATCCATCATGTCTTCCATGTGATCCTTCCAACGCTCACAATCATAGACGAGCTTGGCCTTCGGTTGGATCCGCTGTTTGAGCATTTTGCCGAGCGTGGTTGTCTGTGGGTCGAGAGACAGGGCTTTTGCGCTTTGCAGCAGGTGATCCAGGTCTCTCGGGATGTCGATATCCGGCAGCCTGCTGGGTTCGTAAATAATGGTCCGCTTGCCGCTGGATCGATTGACAAAGAGATAGGCTACCGGTGTTTTGGCGTTTTCGATCACCTGGACATAGCGGGTATCAACGTTGAATTCACTCAAGCGCCGAAGGCAGAATTCACCTTCTTTATCATTTCCGATATTGCCGACCACGGCTGTTTTTCCACCCAGTCGCGAAACACAGCAGGCAGAGGTCCCGCCCTGGCCGCCGCCTTCCACCAACCTGGCACTCAGGGCCACCTTTTCATCTTCCCGGGGGAATCGGTCGACAATCGAGATGTAGTCGATGCAGTTTCGTCCGATAACCAGTACATCCAGATCATTCATAAAAGCACTCCTATGATTTTATGGCCAATAGCACAATTCAGGACAAATGAAAATGTACCTGTGGACTATGAATGAATTTATTCTTTGCCGCTGATTTAAATATCTGTATCAATGGTTAACAGTCATGCAGGGATCTGATTGTCAAGTAGCCGCTGAAATGCTATTGAGACATACTTGGTGTCACGGATAAAATCATCGCCCATTATCTCATGCAGGCGGATAACCCATTCGCCAGAATAGCGACATTGTCGCGTTCGATAAAATCGTGAAACGATTTTATTTTGGGAGACAAAAACATGAAAGGAAAACCTGTAGTACCGCCGGTGTATCAAACCGCAACCTATTATTTTGACACATCGGACGACATGATCGATGTGGTTCAGAACCGGAGCGGGTACATCTATTCTCGTTGGAGCAATCCTTCCGTAAGGCACGTCGAGGAGATGCTGGCCGAGATGGAAAAGTATGACCATGCCCTGGGTTTCAGCTCCGGTATGGCGGCCATCACAACGGCCATCATGTCTCTGGTGAAAACGGGAGGCCGCATTGTTTCCATACGGGAAACGTACGGCGGGACCTTTGAATTGCTGAACAAGCTGTTGCCGGGCTTTGGTATCGAGACTGTCTTCTTAAACTGCTGGGACCTGGAGGGGCTTTTCAGGGAAATCGACCAAGGTTTGTCAATTCTTTATCTGGAGACGCCCACCAATCCGCTGCTGCATGTGGTCGATGTTAAATCATTGGCCGAGGCAGCACATGCCAAAGGTGCTCTTGTTCTGCTCGATTCCACCTTTGCAACACCGATCAATCAACGTCCGATTGACTGGGACGTCGACGTCGTCATTCACAGCGCAACCAAATATCTGGGCGGCCACCATGATATCACCGCCGGGTTTGTCTGCTGCAATGAGCCCTGTTTTGAAAAAATCTGGGATTTTCGTAAAATTCTGGGTGGCGTCATGGATCCCATGACGGCATTTTTGATCGCCAGGGGGCTTCGGACCCTGACGCTTCGCGTGCGCCAACACAATGAGAATGCCATGCAAATTGCCGAATTTCTGGAGACTGAGGAGAAGGTCCGTCGGGTGCATTATCCGGGTTTGCCATCTCATCCCGACCACGATATTGCCCGAAAGCAGATGCAAGGATTCGGGGGAATGCTCAGTTTTGAGTTAGATGCAGATTTTGATAAAACCAAGCAGTTTATAGATCATCTGCAGAGCATTAAGCTGGCCACCAGTCTGGGCGGTGTCACCAGCCTGGCAAACCAACCCGTCACAAACACCCATGTGGCATTAACTCCGGACGAGAGAAAAAAGGCGGGTGTCACGGAAAGCCTTGTCCGGCTTTCCGTTGGGATCGAAGATGCCGAGGTTTTGATTGGGGATCTGCGGCAGGCACTGGCAACGATCTAAAAAACCATCTAAAATGGCCAGAAGCTGTTATCATTCCAAAGCGCCTCGGTCACTTCCTTGTCAATGGCTGCAAGGAACTCGAGGTGTTGGGTTTCCCATTCGGCAAGCCATCCATAGAGTGCTTTTTCCT
>QMMS01000050.1 GCA_003647375.1 Deltaproteobacteria bacterium | reverse complement strand
ATCTATCATCTTTTCTATGTTTTAGTTTGCCAAAAATATCAAAATGCGAATCAATTCAACTAAGATTCAAGGCGTCAAGAGTCTCTTTTTTGGGAATTCCTCTATTATTCCACCCCCTCAAATCATAATAGCTACTAAGTAGTTTATCGTATTTTTTTTTGTCAATCTTTCTTTCCTTGAATCTTCCATTTGAAAGAGCACCTTCAAACCACCGCCAGGGAGGATAATCCATATGGCGATCCCAATTCTCATTATCTCTCGCCCAGAAACACCGTATTAAATTAAATATTCTATCTCCGACCTCTTTGATTTTATTAATATTGAGAGTTCTTCCGGTTACAGTCTCGAACAGATCGCAATATCTATCTAAATCAATGCCGCCTTGAGTCTCTTGAAAGCGACATACTATGGCGGTTTCATAGAATCCACTCCTAATCCTTTGCTGCCTAATTACTTCTTCAGCCGCCTCTTTTCCATATGATCTATGAGAATACTCAGCTTCCCAATCTATTGTTAGACCATCTTTATGGGCACCACCTATAGGAGAAGTTCCAAAGCATAAGGCCATGGTAGGATAGCCGTAGCAGGTATAAGCCGATACCTCTAATCCTTTTACATGCATAGCCCATATTTCGGAACCTTTTCCGAATTTTTTACTGGCTTTTTTAACACCATCACAAATCAATCTCCCCAGTCCTTTTCGTTCTACTATTTCATGTATGAGCATCTCACAGGCATCAAAATCCCCCCATCGCAGTTCAGTATCTATTATTTTTTTTTCAGAGGCTTCCATGAGAAAACCTATACTGTTTCCTAAAGATATTGTGTCAATACCATACTCATCGGCAAGTCGGTTTAAAACACCAATTTTTTTGAGATCAGCAATACCAAGATTTGGTCCTAACATCGCGACATTTTCGTAATCTATTTCAACTCGTTTTTGCCTATTATCTTCAATTATCATCCCACATTTCATGATACAATTAGGGCATCCTTTTCTACCAATTTTTTCCCTAACTACGACATTCCCATCACATTGATTTGAATTCGAGAATGTGCCATGGCGGAAATTATTAGTAGGCAGACATTCTAGTCCATTGGCCCAATCAATACCTGCCATGGTCCCTTGTTGTAGCCAATCATTATAATTTGGGTTTTTTCGAATAGTCCTGTTTGCATCCTTGTATAGAATATCCAATTTTTCTTCATCAAAAACTGGGATATCGTGATAACCCTTGAACACAATAGCCTTTATATTTTTCGCACCTAATACAGCCCCCATCCCAGGTCTTCCACCAGCCCTTCCCTTTTGTGACATAACAACAGCATAAGGAATCAAATTCTCACCTGCGCGTCCTATGAGCAAGGTGCCACATTTTTTGCCATGCTTTTCCTCTAATAAATCCTGCGCCTCAAATGTATTTTTACCCCAAATTCCTTTCGCACTGAGTATCTTAACTCTGCCATCTTCTATTAAAAGATAAGAAGGTTTTATCGCTTTTCCTTCTATTATTATAACATCATATCCAGCCTTTTTCATATATATGGCTGCACGAGTGCCTATATTCCCATCTCCATAACCTCCTGTAAGAGGACTTTTTGAGGCAATTACCATTTTCCCTGAACCCGGTATTGGCAGCCCTGTTAAAGGGCCTGTGGCAAGAACAATTTTATTTTTATCAGAAAATGCATCAACACACTTTACCTCATCCCAAAGTATCTTAATTGCAAAACCTCTCCCCCCAATGAAGTCCGATATCGTTCTTTCAGGGATATCTTCCATTGTGAATTGTTCTGTCGAAAGGTTGATTCTAAGAATACCACCTGCATAACCACTCATTATAGATTCTCCCCAACCTGCTTAATGGACTTTTGAATTAATGATTAATTTTACATTATATCTTTTCCTCACTGGCTGATAGCTCTCTAAAAGGAACCTCTTCATCACTTATTTCCGCAATATCTCCTAATACTTTTTGGACCGCATCAACGCATACCGGATACTCGGGCCTAAATAAGATTCGCTGTTCATCTTTATTTTCGAGTCCTTTTAGTTTTTTTATAATGCTCTTTGCCTGGCTTTAAAGCTTCAGACGACTGGTTGTTCGATTTGAATACCATGTGGAGAATTCCCCTGGTATGCTTCAACTTGGCTGTGGTCTAATACTGTTTCGATTTTTTTGAGATAGCTTGTAGTTATCGTGCCTTGGTAATAATATCGACCAAAGCACATTCTTTCCTCTCTAAAACATGGTGCACTGCTCTTTCTAATGCAGGGCGGATTTCATTGGGTTCTTCTATTGGTCCTTGCCCATAAATGCCAAAACTGCTGGCTATTCCTGAAAAATCTACCGCCGGTTTGGTAAGATCTGTGGCGATTACCGCAGAAGCTGTTGAGCGACCCCGCTTTTTCGACAGCGTTTTTTGAATATCGAAGGTCGCGCGATAAGAACGATTGTTGAACATGACGATAAGTAACGGTATTTTATGATGGGCGGCAGTCCATAGGGCGCTTGGTGTATACAAGAAATCTCCATCATGTTGAAGATCTATGCAAAGGCGGTTTGAGCCACAGTGTGCCAACGCTCCCCCAATGGAATGGGCGACACCATAACCCACGGTACCACCGTCAAGACCCCCAAGCCATTGGTGAGGCTTTTCCCAGTCCCACAGTCGCCGCGCCCAACCTCGAAGATGCCTATTCACCAGGACCCAATCGTAATTCTTCACAACCTCCCAGATCTCTGATGCTAAAAACGCGAGAGAAATGGGTTTCTCCTTACTCGTTTTACGGGCTTGTTTCCTGAAATTTTTTCGCCAGTTTTTGTGGATTTCCGTCAACTCCGTCTTTCGTTTTTGACGGTCTATCGGAGTATGTCGTTTTATTTCTTGTTTGCAGACTTCAATCAACGCTGGAAGAGCGAGGGATGTGTCTGCACAGATGGAAAGGTGCATCGGTTGGAGCCGCCCTGTATGCGGTATCCAGCTTTTCAAGTGCAGTTCTTGGAGGCCTATATGGATGATTTTCGCATCTTTGGGATACATGTTGCCATTTACCCGGCCCGAGTCCTGTTCGATGCGGCAAAGCGCCCCATGGAAATTGTGCATGTCAAGCCCCAGGATAACATCTGCCGAGCTCAAAAGTTCATCTTTGGCATATGTTAAATCCAAAGGGTGTGTATTGGGATAATTGAATCGACTACCTGCATCGACGACAGGAATTCCTAAAAGTTCAGAGAGGGCAACGAGAGATTTTACTGCATCAGGGTTTCGACCAAGGTAATCGGCAATTATCAAGGGACATTTTGCATTGATCAGCAAACCAGCAATTTCTTGAAGTGCTTCAGCGTCTGCCTGAGGAGGCTTAGAAACCGGATAACGCCAAGCGTCCGGCACACGGTAGCTTTCATCCATCAGTTGATTTTGCAGGCCCTCGCTAACAGTAATATAAACCGGGCCTTTGGGCTCACTCATAGTCATTTGATAGCCACGATAAAAACTTTCAGTCAAGCTATCAATACTCACAGGTTGGTCATCCCACTTTACGTAGTCTCTAACCGCATTACCGAGTACCAAAGCAACGTAAGGTCCGTCAGCAGGTTCCCTTTGTTCTACAGCCTCGTAAGCCTGCCCCCCAATTATCAGCATAGCGCTTTGGTCCATTTGGGCAGTGTATATGGCAAAACTACCATTAAGAAGCCCTCCGACGCTATGCACGGCAACAGCCATTGGCTTCCCTGTGGCTTTGAAATATCCTTGGGCGATGGATACTGCAATACTCTCATGGCAGCATGTAATGATTTTAGGTTTTGAATTGTTACCGTAATTCACCAAAGACTCATGTATACCCCTGAAGGTAGATCCTGGATTGAAGGCTATGTAATCGACACCCATATTTTTCAGTAAGTCAACAATAAGATCAGAGCAATATTTCATTTTCATCAGGTTCTCCTTCTCTCCAGTCTTTTATAAAACAAATCAACTGTGCTGATTGGTGAAAGTAATACTATCGATGACAACGATTTGATCTTATTTTTAAGTTATGGCCTGAATTGACAAACTGTAAATCAAAATTATTGACTCATAAGCTTCTTAACAAGATTCACGGCTTCAACTGCATTTGTGCCATAGCCATCGGCACCAATTTCATCAGCCCATTTGTGGGTAAGTGCGCCCCCACCAATAATTACACGGTATTTATCCCTAACATGAATCTCTTCCATAGCCTCTAGTACACCGAGTAAATTCGGCATTGTAGTGGTCATCAAACAAGATAGCGCAATGATGTCGACATTGGCATTTTCGGCTTCCTCGATGATCTGGAGCGCGGAGACATCTATGCCTAAATCCACAACCGTAAAGCCCCTCGTTTCGAGAACCGTTGCCACAATATTTTTCCCGATATCATGCAGATCCCCCTTGACGGTTGCAATCAATACCGTGCCTGTTTTTGCCATCTGTTTTTTCTGAGCCTCGATTTCAGGCTTTAAAATTTTCATGGCAGCCTTAAAAGTATCTGCAGCCATGATCAGTTCGGGCAGAAAAGCTTCGCCATTTTCGAACCGGTTTCCCACAATTTCCATTCCTTTTGACAAACCCAACTCAACCACTTCCAAAGGATCAATTTTTTGCTCTAAAGCTTTTTTGGTACCTTGACAGACCAATTCGCTATTGCCTTCAAGGATGGCCTTTTCCATCGATTCCAGAATCGCCGCTTTTTCCATTGTTTTTACTCCTCCATATTTAAAATATTTTAATCAAATGAAAGACCCATTCCAATTAATTCCTCTTTTGATTCATTATAAAGGCGCAGATAACCATCACTCGGTTTTCCTGTCAAAATATCGAAACAATCCTGGTACCGATCACCTTCGGGCGCGTTTGGAATTTGAGGTTCATACTTTTCCAAAAGCCTGAGAACAATCTCGCTTGCTTGGTTACGCGTAAGCTTGCAAGCCGCCTTACCTATCTCTATTCCGAACTGGGATTCCAGGGGAGTGTGGGCGTCAACTTTGACTCCCTTTGCCGGATGGGGTGTTCCCATCCCTGCGCTACCGGAGGTAACGGAGCACAGCAAATAGGCGGCGGCTTCATGAAAATACATTTTTGTATTGACGCCGCCAGCAACATAGCAGGCTTGATTCACTGGAACAGGAATGTTGCGGCTTGACGCTTGCATTGCCGATGAGAGTGCCCAGAGAGCACCACGCGTAGACCCGATGGAGTGTTGAAAATCAGTTGGAAGTGTTAGATGATAGTCTCCTTTATGCACCAATAGTCCTGTAAGAATGTTTGCGACAGTGGCAAGAGCCGCACCTGCAGGCCCACCACAATAACCGCCGATTATAGTGGAAGAAGTGACGCCAATGTTGGCTCCCCAGTTGAGAAGGTAGGCGACCTTATTCATCACTTCAAAATTGACTTTCAGCTCAGGCAATATGACCGCGAGCCAACCATCAGATGGTCGCAAGCCAAACTGTGGTGCACTGGCAGCCAGGGTTGTTGCGGCACTAGCTGCTGTTGTGAGCAAGCTCATTATCGGCATACCGGGTCGACCAGCCCTTCGCATCGCTTCCCGTGCAATTTTAATCATCCGAATGGAAGCGTAAATCTCCATGGGGGACCCTGCCGTAACCGGTATCCCCCTTATGTGTTTCAGGTTTGGAAACTTCATCGCTTTGGAATCGGGTAGTAATGCCAAAGCCTCCACCTGATTTGTGGCCATCTGTTCGCTTGTGCATATCCATCCGAAACCGACGGTAAACCAGGGCCATTTCGAATCATCAGGCTTGCGCATGTCGTATACACCGGCATCTTTACCTTCGCCCAGAAAACACCTGCCCGGCGCCGCTTTTACCGCCGAAAGAATCTCTTCCTTGGTAAACTTGATGATACGGTTTGTGTCCTTGCAGTAGATCCCCACCCGGCTAAGAAACTCAATCGCAGCATGATAAATGTTGTCTGCCGCAGCATCATCGGATGGAAGAGGGTTTTGAGGGTTATATTTAATCCCATATTCATTGACCACTTGATTGGCAGCTGGAACCAACACTTTCATGTCAAAATCATTCTCGTTCATCAAGGGCCCCTTCAAAGCCCTCTCATACACATCTAAAAAATCCGGCATCTCTATCCCTCCATCTATTATCTATAAAAATGTGAGTGAATCTCTGTCGAAACCAAATTTCTACTCAAAAGGAATTCCCATCGCCACCAGCTCTTCAACCACTTCATTGTACTTGCGTATGCACCCTTCGCCGGGTCTACCGGTTACGGCATCATAGCAATCCTGGTAGCGGTCCCCTTCAGGCGGTTCGGGTATTCGATGCTCGTATTTTTCCAATAACCTGAGAACAATTTCGCTTGCTTTATCGCGGGTCAGTTTGGAAGCAGCCTTGCCCATCTCGATACCGAATTTGGCATCCATGGGTGTTGCCCCATCAACCTTTACCCCCCTGAATGGATGTGCCGTGCCTGTACCAGCACTTCCGGATGTTACTGCGCAAAGTAGATAGGCTGCAGACTCGTAATAGTACATTTTGGTGTTGGAACCGGAAGCTAAATAAGAAGACCAATGCACAGGTACGGGAATATTACGGCTGCTGGCCTGACAAGCTGAAGATACTGCCCAGAGGATATCTTTCGTTGTCGTACAACCGTATCGGAAATGCGTGGGAAAGGTCAGGTGATCATTAGAGTTTTGAATAAGCAGGCCCGCCAAGAAATAAGCAACGTTCACAACGGCGGTACCAGTTGGCCCACCACAAAATCCACCTAGAATAGGCGCCGACTCTGCAGCTATATTGGCACCCCAGTTGAGTAGATAGGCAATCTTGTTCATGGTGCCAAAATTGATCCTCATTTCCGCTGTAAACCCGCAGATCCATTCATCGGTAGGACGTAGACCGAACTGCGGTGCGCTGGCAGCCAACGTTGTCGCAGCGCTGGCTGCTGTGGTTAGTAAGCTCATAAAGGGCATTCCCGGCCGCCCTGCTCTTCGCATGGCCTCCCGTGAAATGTTGATCATCCGAATAGAGGCATAAATCTCCATGGGAGATCCGGCCGTAATAGGTATTCCACGAATGTGGTCTAAATTGGGGAACTTCATTGCCTTGGCTTCCGGCAACAATGCCAGAGCTTCCACCTGGTTGGTGGCCATCTCTTCGCTTGTACAGATCCATCCATGCCCCACTGTAAACCAGGGCCATTTGGAATCATCGGGTTTCCGCATGCCATAAACACCGGCATCTTTGCCTTCACCTAAAATACACCTGCCAGGTGCCGCCTTTACCGCTCTGTAAATCTCTTCTTTAGTAAATTTGATGATACGGTTGGTGCCTTGGCAATAAACCCCCACCCGGCTCAGTAGTTCAACGGCAGCATGATAGATATTGTCGGCAGCAACGTCATCGGCGGGAAGAGGGTTTTGAGGATCATATTTTATCCCATATGCTTTGACCACTTCGTTGATTGCTGGAACGAAAACTTTCATGTCAAAATCATTCTCGTTCATCAGCGGGCCTTTCAAAGCCCTCTCATACACATCTAGAAAATCCACCATCTGCATCCCTCCATCTTTGGTTGTTCGGTTCGAGTTAGATATTTTCTATGATTTGTCTGTACGATGTTACTTCTAAATAAATTTATCCAAACCCAGTTGCTCCAGCGTGTGGCTGTGCGGTTTACCGGTTTGCTTATCCCATCCCATTGCTTCGTAATAGTATTGCACCATCCACTTCCAGTGCGTCATTATCGATTTCCCTTTAGCGAGGCCCTCGGTCGGTGTCGATCCATATCGCGGTGATGGCACCTCGGTTTTAATATCAAGACCGTGCTCAAGATTAAATAAGCGCAGGAGGTTAACCGTTCTTTTCCCGGTCGATATAGCGTCTTCAGGGGATAAATCCCAGCCGGTCACTGCATTGACAGTAGCAGTCACCAACCCAGGATCAATCGCGCAAAAATAACAGATTACCAATGAATCGAGGAAAACAAACCATCCATTGATTTTCGCATTGGCCGCCGCAACCTCCCAAGGTGAAAACTGCAAGTAAATTGGCGGCCATCCAAATCGATCGGTGGGAACCCCTGCAAATGTTGCTTCGATGGTACTGGTTCCCGATACACAGGTATCCAGTAATTCAACCCACCTAGCACGGTGATCGTGTCCTCTCGGTGTCGACCCTTTCATTGTATGGACACCTATGTTTGCCGCTTCACCGCCGACATGCTCTGATGCACGCTTGACACCTTCTGCCAACACCTTCCCAAAACCTTCCCTTCGGCTAATCTTCAAAAGCATCTCCCTGACAGCCTCGACATTACCCCATTTCATGTCAAGTCCATCGAGTTGCTCCCTTGATAGAATACCCTTTTCATAACACTCCATTACCCAACCAGTGAGCCAACCGACCTCGTTTGCATCCATCCCGAGACGATCGATGAGATCGGTCAACATGACTACCGCCCCCATATCATGGTTACCGATAATGGTGCTTGTGGCTGCGATACTTTCATAATCGGGCTCTTCACCCTCTTGCCCCGCGTAGGGCCCCTCTGTCACTTTCACCCAGTGACAATGCCGCATGCCACATGCCCAACATGGCTTGGGTTTTAACTGGTAGTTTGTACGGATATATTTAGAATTTATCTGGGGGTCTTCCGGATAATCATTTGTAGTCAGGTTGCGTACGGGTAATTGTCCATTAAGACGCAGGACATCCAAACTTCTAGCCGTCCCCCATTTTGAAAGTGATCCCCCCGCAAAATTTTTGGCATGATAAAATAGCTTCTTACGGATATCAGACAATTCCTCACTGTTTTGAACCTCGATTCTATTCTCGCCATGGTGGGCAACAATCGCCTTTAACTTCTTTGAACCCATGACTGCGCCCATACCGTTTTTGGAAGCAACATGTCCTTTATCTCCACAAATAACCGCATATCTAACGAGGTGTTCTCCCGCAGGTCCGATGGACAAGACAGAATACTTTCGATCCTCACCCAGTTCCTGTTTTACCACATCTTCCGTGTCTATAGTGTCTTTGCCGCTCAGATGCCCGGCCTCTCTTAATTCTGCGAGGCCATTTCGCAAAACCAGATAAACCCACTTGGGCGATTTGCCCTGGACAACGATACCGTCAAAACCGGAAAATTTAAGAAAGGCACCGAATTTACCATTGGCTTGACTCGTACCGGCTAAATTTGTCATGGGCCCTTTGCTGACAACCGAAAATGCAGCACTGCCGGAAACTCTTGTCCCTGCCAATGGCCCAGGCATGATAATCAAACGGTTGTCAGGACTATCCCACTCAGTCCCCGGTTTCACTTCATCGTAAAGATATTTTGCCCCAAGTCCTGAACCACCAACGAAGAACTGCACCAATTTTTCTTCTGTTTCTTCTGTAGAAATGACTCCAGTGGTTAGATCGACGCGCAATATCTTTCCTGTATAGCCGAACCGTGACATTTAAAACCTCCCGAAATGAGAATTTGTATGAGCTAACTATCCGTCAAAGTATCCGCGTAGCCTAAAACATCGTCAATAATTTCTAGCCCTTCTCGAAGCTGCGCTTCGTTTATGGTCAATGGAGGAACAATTTCGACACACATGATGGGCTGCATGGGTCCAACAGGACAATACAACCCTTTGGCCATAAATCGCTTGTTAATTTCTTTGGCGTGTTTCTTGGGATTCATTGATTCCTTTGTGCCACGATTCTTTACAAGCTCCAGGGCTCCGAAGAGCCCGATTGATCTGGCATCTCCGACACAAGTGTGCCTGTTCTTAATCTTTTCTAACTCCGTCTTAAGTATTTTTCCCATGACGCGGGCGTTTTCAATCAAGTTCTGTTCCTTGTAAACTTCAAGGGTTGCAATGGCTGCAGCACAACTAACAGGATGGCCGCTGTAGGTCAGACCGCAATAAACCATTTCCTGATCAAGCGCTTTGCTGATTTTTTCAGAGATAGCAACGGCCCCCAATGGTAGATAAGCAGAAGTCAAGCCCTTGGCCATGGTCATCAGGTCCGGCACCACATCCCAGTGCTGCATGGCGAACCAGCGTCCGGTGCGCCCAAACCCGACCATAATCTCATCGGCAATCAAGAGAATATTATTTTGGGTGCAGATCTTCCTCAATCGTTGCATATAACCGTCCGGTGGGGGTATAATACCGCCGGCACCGATAACCGGTTCTATTATTACCGCGGCAATGGTTTCGGGATCTTCGAAAGCGACCACTTCCTCGATATGTTTTGCGCACTGAAGATCACATTCCGGGTAGGTTCGCCCGAAAGAACACCGATAGCAAAAGGGGTTCAAAGCGTGAACCACGCCTGGAATACCCGGTTCCGCCCAGGTTCTGCGGCGGTCACCGGTGAGCGTCAAAGCACCATACGTCGCCCCGTGATAGGATCTGTATAAAGACAGTATTTTTTGCTTTTTCGTGTAAAATTTGGCGAATTTTATGGCATTTTCATTGGCGTCGGCGCCGCCAAGCGTAAAGAAAAATTTATTCAGATCGCCGGGGGTAACCTCAGATAGAGATTTGCCCAGCTGCGATCTAGACTCATAAGCAAATCCAGTCGACAAATAACATATCTTTTCCACCTGCTCCTGGATCGCCTTTATAATTTTGGAATTCTTATGACCTACATTTACGCACTTAACCTGTGATGAAAAATCGAGGAACCGTTGACCGCCACTGTCGAATACATAAACGCCATCAGCATCCACAATGACCCTTGGGTCCAGGTTGGCATTGACGGACCAGGTGTGCATCACATGTTTTTTGTCAAGGCGCTTGATTTCATCAGCATCCATCCCAAAGCTCCTTTTTCGCTAAATCAAATGGGTTTTCTGAATATTTCAGACCTCTTGCGTGCTTGGAAACTAACCTGTATATGAAAATGTACTCATATACACTTTTAGTGAGCAGCTGCAGTCCACTTGCCACCCGTCCAGATTTCCTTAATCTCTTTTACCTTTTCGGATCGCTCTCCAGCAGGAATATTAAATTTTCTTTCTCCAATGGGACAACTGGCAACGCACATCCCGCAACGCAATTCAGCAGCACTCCACGGCATAATCTGTTCCTGATACCGCAAACAAAGATCCTTGTTAATGACACCTTCTTCACTGATAGCGTGAATGGGGCAGTTCCTTACACAAGCAAGCTTACACGTAGGCTGTGTTTTTTTACATATGCTCTCTTTGTAAGGTTCATCCGCTTCCAATTCAGCTTCTGTAACGATCGTGACGAGTCTAACTTTTGAGCCATATTGCGGTGTCGTCAACATATTGTTCAAGGCAAACTCGCCGATACCGGCTCGTACTGCTGCATGGCGATGAGAAAGAATACCACAGAGGTCTTTGTTGACTCGTGGATAGGCAGCTGGAATGGGTATATTGCGATATCCCTCAGATTCGAGGAATTCACAAACATTGGTGGTCATGCTGTTAAGCCGAGAGTTGAGGATAAAAAACTGATTGGTGTACTCGTAACGGGTGTAAGGGAGATCATATACTGAATCCAATACATGCACAGCCGCAACAATAACATTTTTTGCCGTTGGCAGAATGTCTGTGGGGCGGCGGCCTTCCGGTGCACCAGCCAGTCGCTCAACAGGTGTTACACCTACAAGTTGAATGTTGGCATTTAATACTCGATCTTTAACTTCTTTTGTCAAATCCATAGCTTTCTCCTTTTTATTCATCTTTGGTAATAGACGATTTAATGTTCAAGATGATTTATTTTATTATATATTTTATAATATTTTGTCTATAATATTGATAGATACTTGCTGCTCATGCCAGTCAGTTAAATGTTAATTGATGTTAATATGAGTTACTGGTCAGTTGCCGCGAAATTATAACGCCCTTAAGAAAAGATACCGTCTTTTCTATGAAACTATTGTACTTTCATCGGGCTTTGAGGTAATCATCTCGCTCCTTTAGCATTTCCAGAAGTTTTTCTTTGCCCTTTTTTAAATGGTTTTGGATTGAATTGATCAGGTCATCTGGTTCTGAATTGATCAAATTATGATAAATATCCTGGTGCTCTTTGCTGGCGTCCACACCTCTTTGAGGATGAAGACCGACAACCTTACGTTTATAGTTCAAGCGATCAAAAACGTTGCTAAGCATATTACAAAGCGTCGCGTTACCGGAAAGACATGCCAGATACAAATGCAGTTTTTGGTCGAGGGGTAAACGGTCCTTCATGTTTCCTTCAAGAACGTATTTGCTGTAAAGGTCTATCATCTTTTTTATTTGCTTCTTATCGGAAGTCTTTATTTTGGTACCCTGGCGTATGATTTTCCGCATGGCAAAAACTTCCAGGGCTTCTCGAATTTCATAAATCTCCGCAACTTCATTGTGGCTAAGTTCACTTACAAAATATCCGCGATTTTTGATCTGATATACATAACCCTCCTCTGATAGCCGGTTAAGGGCTTCTCGAATGGGTGTATTACTCACCCCGATCCCACTGGAAAGGAAATCATGTTCCAGCCGTTGACCCGGTTGGACACGATAATTTAATATGTATTCCTTGATCTTGCTGTAAGCTTCAAGACGTTTGTCATTATTTTTTTTTTCATGTTTTTTATGTCTTTCTGATAAAGCTGTCGGGTCTTCTTTGATAGTGCCGCCTTATGATTTCATTTATAGAATGGGTAACTCAAAATATACAATTAACTATCAAATATTCTGATTGATTATTTTATTTGATATTTTATAATATTTTTTATAATATGAAAATTCACTTGTCAAGTCTTTCTTGATAATATTTCCCTAAATACTGGTATTTAAGCTGTTTGGCTGGCGATTGATATAATTAATTTTCTAAGACCACATATAAAATAGGAAAAGAAAGGACAAAAAGATTATGGGTGATTCAACTTTCTTTATCAATGGCAAGTATGTAAAAGAAAATGAGGCGCAGATATCGATACTGGACCACGGATTTTTATATGGTGATGGAATATTTGAAGCGTTTCGGCTCAACAACGGTAAAATATTCCATTTCGATGACCACATGAATCGCCTTTATGATTCCGCGAAAATCATTGCCCTCGAAATTCCTTACACTATCGAAGAGTTTAAAGAAATAGTGATTGAAACAATAAGAAGGTCCGGGTTTATGGATTGCTATATAAGACCCCAGGTAACCAGGGGCATTGGAAAACTGGGCTGCAATCCGGATACCTGTCCAAATTCAACTGTAGTTGTCTATGTTACTCCAACCCCGATGGTTAAAAAAAGTAAAGCGATCAGAGCAATTGTTTCTTGCTATCGCCGGCCATCATCAACTGTATTGCCGCCCGAAAGCAAATTGACCCAGTATGTCAATATTATTCTCGCTAAAATCGAAGCGCAAAACAGTGGCGTAGATGATGCCATATTACTGGACTCGCGAGGTTTTGTGTCAGAAGGGTGTGGCTGGAATCTCTTTTTAATTAAAAACGGTTGTGCAATTACACCGTCGCTAAACAGTAGCGTTCTCAATGGCATTACACGCAAGGTCATTATCAATTTGTTGCGAGACACAAATATCCCGGTTGTTGAACGGGATGTCACCCTGTCGGAGTTGTTGACGGCTGATGAGGCTTTTGGTACCGGGACAGCTTCCGAAGTAACACCTATCCTGGAAATAAATGGCCGGAAAATCGGCCCAATAGAAGTCGGGCCGATTACCGAAAAATTAGAAGCTTCATTTAAAAAATATATCGCCAACAACGGCACCCCGATTTTATAAAATTGGGTTTTCAAAAGGAGAGGTCAAATGACGAGAGGAGACAATCTATGGGAAAAATTCGGAAGTTAGCGGATTTTTTAACAGGAGGTTTTAATCTTTATGGGTTTAATGACAACCAACTGGACGAAATCCACGAAGCCTGCACAGATATCCTGGCCAACAACGGTATATTTGTCGAGCACCCCGAAGCGCTTGAGATTTTTGACGGTCTGGGTTGCGAAATCGATAAATCTACCCAAGTGGTCAAGATTCCCAGGGATGTTGTCGAAAAGGCAATTGAATCCGCGCCCGCCCAATTCAGATTAGCGGGCCGAAACCCTGAAAACAATGTGGAAATGAAAGGTGGCGGAATGGTTTTTGCCAGCTTTGGCGGGGGCCTGCGGTTGAATGATCCCAATACCGGGGAATATCGAAACGCCACAAAAAGGGACCTTTCAGCGGCGACCTTATTACAGGATGCCTTGTCCGAATATGGCATTGTTAATCGGGCAGTCAACTCCCTGGACGCCGACCAAAGATTCGGCTCGCTGCATAATTTTGAAGCGATGTTGAGCCATACAACCAAACCTTTATCTATTGGGCCGGACAATGGCAGACATCTGGAGGTTATGTATGAAATGGCCTCCCTGGTGATGGGCGGCAAAGAAAATTTACAAAAAAATCCAATGGTACTGGTCGCCGGATGCCTGGTGAGCCCCCTGCGTATGGTCAATCACGGGTGTGATATTATCATGACAGCAGCCCGGTGGAAAATGCCGGTTCGTTGGACCAGCATGGTTTTGGCCGGCGCTTCGGGACCAATTTCGTTAGCTGGAACTTTTATCGTACAAAACACCGAATTTCTCGCAGGACTCGTTTTACACCAAGGAGCCCAAAAAGGAGCGCCAATGGTGTATGGCAACGCCAGTGGTATCATGGAAATGTGTTCAGGCGATGCTTCGGTGGGTACCCCGGAGAATGGAATGCTAACCGCATTCAGTTCAATTATGGGCCGGCGATACAGTGTGCCCACCTGGTCTGCCGGTGGGTAGACGGATGCAAAAATTCCAGGAACTCAGGCCGCTCATGAAAAAACACTAACAGCCACACTGACCGCAATGGCAGGTGCCAGCGCAATTTTTGGTTTGGGTATGTTAGAGAGCGGAATTACCTTTGATTTCCTTCAGGCTGTTTTGGACAATGACATTGCCCGCATGGTCAAGTTTGCGGTTAAGGGGGTTTCTGTAACTGAAAAATTCATGGCCCTGGATGAGATCAAAGAAGCTGGTCACACCGGCAACTTCATGATGAGCCCAATGACCTTAGAATACATGCGCAGCATGCCCTCGAACCCGGACACATTTGAACGCAATAACCGCAGTCGTTGGGAAAGTACCGGAAAAGTAAATGCCGAAGATACCGCCAAAGAAAAATTATTGGATATTTTCCAAAATCATAAACCCGAACCAATCAGCCCGTCTGTAGCAGAAGATATCCGCAAACTCAGGAAAGAGGCTGAGAGGGCTGAAGGCATAGAAAGTGACATGGTTCCCTTTAATTTGACGAGAAATTATATCGTGCCATGATGAAAGTCATAGATGTATGGGGATTGCTTTGATTGATACACTCAATTCTGATCGTAAATGGGACGTCCTGGTTATCGGTGGCGGAAATGCAGCCCTGTGTGCTGCCATGACCGCACGGAAGGCCGGTGCGATCGTTCTACTGCTGGAATGCGCCCCGAAACATTTTCGAGGTGGGAACAGCCGCCACACACGGAATCTGCGTTACATGCACGAAAGCGCCAATAATTACCTGACCGGCCCCTATTTTGAAGATGAGTTCATGGAAGACCTGATGCGCGTGACAGATGGTCAGACCAACGAGGCACTTGCTCGGTTTACAATCCACCAATCTAAAAATATCGGGGAATGGATGAGCAATCATGGCTGTATGTTTCAGCCTGCCATGCGCGGAACCCTCCATCTCTCAAGAACCAACGCCTTTTTTCTGGGTGGTGGAAAAGCCTTGATAAACAGCTACTACGCCATGGCCGACAAACTGGGAGTTACAATATTATACGATGCCGAAGTTCTTGGAATGGAAATACGTCATGGCAAATTCTATTCAGCTACGGTTGTTTCAAAGGATGTTTCGCACCGATTGCAAGCAAAAAGTGTTGTAGTAGCCTCCGGTGGATTTCAGGCGAATCTTGAATGGCTTAAAACTTACTGGGGAGATGCCGCAGACAATTTTATTATCCGAGGCACCCCTTATGATAAGGGCACAATGCTCCAAGTCCTTCTTGACAATGGGGCAAAACCCGTTGCCGACCCACGGCAGTGCCACGCCATAGCAGTTGATGCTCGGGCTCCTGCTTTTGATGGCGGAATTGTCACGCGCCTGGATAGTATCCCTTTTGGCATCGTAGTTAATAAAAATGCAAAGCGTTTCTACGATGAAGGTGAAAATTTCTGGCCCAAACGTTATGCTATCTGGGGAAGGCTCATCGCTCAACAACCTGATCAGATAGCCTATTCCATAATTGATTCCAAATCGATACGTTTGTTCATGCCGTCAGTTTTTAAGCCCATTAAAGCAAATTCGATAAGGGAATTGGCCCAAAGGTTGAACATAATCCCTGCTGTGCTGGAAAAAACCGTTTCCGCTTTTAATACGTCTATACATCACGGCAGATTTGATCCATTAGAATTGGACAGCTGCTATACTGAAAACCTGACACCACCAAAAAGTCATTGGGCACGGCCAATAGATTCACCGCCATTTTTTGGATACTCGCTGAGCCCGGGAATTACATTCACCTATATGGGGGTTGCGATTAATGAAAAAGCTCAAATAGTCATGGAAGATGGTACACTTGCTCCCAATATTTTTGTTGCCGGTGAGATCATGTCCGGGAATATCCTTGGTCAAGGTTATCTGGCCGGTCTGGGGATGACCATCGGAACAGTTTTCGGCAGGGTTGCGGGAAGGGAGGCAGCACAGTATGCCAGAAATTAACACCTTAGCCGAAGCTGAACGTGTGATGACCTTCTGTAATGCATGCCGATACTGTGAGGGATTCTGTGCTGTATTTCCAGCCATGGAACTGAGAAGAACTTTTGCCGAAGCGGATTTGAATTACCTGGCAAACCTTTGTCACAACTGCCGTGATTGTTATTACGCATGCCAATATGCACCGCCACACGAATTTGCGCTAAATATCCCGAAAACCTTTACCGAACTCAGACTTGAAACATATCAGAAACTCTGCTGGCCTCGGTCCATGGCAGGTGTATACCGCAGTAACGGGTTGGTGGTTTCATGGATTACGATTATCAGTGTCCTAATCGTCTCCTTGCTCACACTGCTTTTTAGTGGTCCGGCCAAAGTATTCTCAACTCATTTAGGAGAAAAAGCATTTTACACACTGATTCCTTATGCAGCCATCGTACCACTCGCCCTAATATTGGTAGGTCTCATGATAACAGGCTCTTTGATAATGGCATATAACTTCTGGCATGTGACTGGGGGAAAACTCGCGCAGATCGCCAATCTACAGGCCAACAGGACAGCGCTCATGGATGCTTTGCGTTTAAAATACCTGACTGGTGGCGGCTATGGTTGTAACTATCCAGGGGAACAATTCAGCATGGCCAGACGTTGGCTACACCATTTTGTGTTTTACGGGTTGATGCTTTGTTTTGTTTCGACAGCGGTCGCGGCAATCTATGAGCATTTTTTTCATCACAGCGCGCCCTATCCATTTTTAAGCTGGCCAGTTATTCTGGGAACCACAGGCGGCGTAGCCCTGCTCATTGGAACCAGCGGGCTATTCTATCTTAAACTCCGGATGGATACTATTCCCTCTTCATCACATGTGATGGGTATGGATGTTTCATTTTTAGCCTTGCTGTTTCTTACGAGCCTTACGGGATTGTTGTTGATGATGTTTCGGGAAACCTCAGCGATGGGAACCTTGCTGATGGTGCATTTGGGTTTTGTTGTCGCTTTCTTTATAACGATGCCATACGGCAAATTCATCCATGCAATTTATCGTTACGCGTCCCTCCTCAAAAATGCGATCGAACAAAAAATATAAATATATTTTGACAGATGATGAACCGTTTACCTAACATGCCGGAGAATCAACATTTAGATGTGGAGAATGATGCATGCAAAAAAGAATACCGACTGTTTACATGCGGGGTGGAACCAGCAAGGGGCTTTTTTTCCACGAACATGATCTTCCCATGGACCCTGAAATCCGTGACCGAGTTATTCTGGCGGCTTATGGTAGCCCAGATCCCAATTGCCGACAAATCGATGGCGTTGGAGGGGCCGTATCCACTACTAGCAAAGTAGCCATCATCAGTAAAAGCAAGGATCCCTCTTATGACGTGGTGTATCAGTTTGGCCAAGTGTCTATCGACAAACCTATTGTCGAATATCAAGGAAATTGCGGCAATATGTCATCAGCCGTGGGGCCATTCGCAGTGGACCAAGGTATGGTGAGAGTTGATGAACCTGTCACTAGGGTGCGGATACTCCAGAAGAACACCAATAAACTGATTGTCGCTGATGTACCGGTTAAACAGGGTTGCCACGATGTGGATGGAGAATGTTTTATTGATGGGGTTCCCTGCGCCGGTTCCAGAATTATCTTGCGATTTTTCAATCCAGGAGGATCGCTGACGGGACGGCTATTTCCGACTGGTAACCGTAAAGACACTCTTGAAATAGCGGGTTTTGGCTCGGTTGATTTGACCATCATCGATGCAGCGAATCCAGTGGTTCTGATTTCTGCAAAAGTGATCGGACTGACAGGTATCGAAATAGAAGAAGTGGATCATAGTGATGTTATCAGAAACAAACTGGAAGCTATCCGCAGTGCTGCAGCCGTTCGTTTAGGATTTGCAGCTTCTGTCGACGAGGCAACTCAAAGAAGTCGCTCAGTGCCGAAAGTTGCTTTCGTTGCACCTGCACAGTCCTATTCAGATCTGTGTTGCCGAACGGTAAACAAAAAAAGAATTGACCTTGTTGCAAGGATTATGACTATGGGGACCTTGCATAAAGCCTATGCCGTCAGCGGGGCCATTGCCACGGTTGGCGCTGCTCTAATCGAAGGCACTATCGTCAGCGAAGTGCTGAGCCCAGATGCTATCAACAAAGAAATCCTTAGGATCGGCCATCCTGGCGGCATCATCGAGGTCGGAGCTAAAATCAACAGACAAGACAGCGCCTACGAATATACAGAAGCCTTCGTTATCCGCACAGCGAGACGATTAATGGAAGGCCATGTTCTGGTTCCTGAAAAATATTTTTTCAAAAGTGCATAATCCATCCTCATGCTACTTCTCGTTACGTAGGCGAATGCCTTTTTTTTCTCTACGAGACATGTTGTAAAAATAGTTTTATGCTTCTACCATGCTGCCTTCCTTTATCCAAGACTACTTTATGGAGCTATGAAATTACGGCTTTATCAATTTTCCTCGGCTTTCCATCTGGATCGGCATTTGTTCTGTACAGAAGATTACAAATAGGAATGGCAACCGGGCGATTCATGGCGAGTCTAGAGACTTGAACAATTTCAAAGAGTTCCTGCGAGTTATGATAATAAGCTTAAATCTATTTTAAATAAAATCAAAAAGTTATACCAAGTCACAACATAATTGACGGCGGTTTCGACATTGATTTCTTTATGATATCTTTTCAAGGAATTGCTTGTTTTTAGTGAGCTTTATCTTTTGATATTGGTAGGAATTGACTGAAGATTTATAGAATGTATTACCGGCATCCAAAATTATGCGCTGGCATTTATAATCTTCTTGACAATTTTTTGTTTTAAACCTATTGGTAATCCAGTAAGTCCAAATTTTTAGACATATTGGTTGGTATATGAAGAATTTAATTCAACTCCCTGCGGAATTCGATTACAATTTGCTGTTGCACGCTTTAAGGGATTACAAGAAGCCAAGAGACAAGATCAGAGGTCTTATCAAGGATAAGGATATCATAAGGATTAAGAAGGGTCTTTATGTTTTGGGCAGGGAGTATAATAAACCTTACAGCAAGTTTGTCTTGGCTAATTTGATTTATGGACCCTCTTATATCACAGGTCAAACCGCCCTGGCATTCTGGAACATGATACCGGAACGTGTTGAACTCATTATCAGCATGACAACAAAGAGAAAGAAGCAGTTTGAAACCCCGGTTGGCAGGTTTTCTTATTTGTATTGTCCAAAGGCAGCGTTCAGCATTGGGGTT
>QMMS01000049.1 GCA_003647375.1 Deltaproteobacteria bacterium | reverse complement strand
TATTTTTAATTTGATTTTGGAACCGACAGAAAAACTTTTTAGGGCTTGTTGATAGTCATCGACCGTACGAATCGGGATTTTATCAAGGGCAAGAATGATATCCCCTTTGCGGACACCTGCGATCATGGCAGGACTGCCGGGCTCAATGTCTTTGACAATGACGCCTTTGTTTTCGGGGACCTTCAAGTAGTAGCCTAGTTCCTTGTCGAGGTCCTGCAGAGAAAGCCCTGTCCAGGAAAGGACCACCTCGCCATATTGAATCAAGTCTGAGACGATACGCTTGGCCTTGTTGATGGGGATGGCAAATCCAATGCCCTGTGCCTTGGCATAGATGGCGGTATTGATGCCAATCAAGTCACCATTGATGTTCAGCAGGGGCCCTCCGCTGTTGCCGGGATTGATGGACGCATCGGTCTGGATGAAATTGTGATATACCGCATCATCGGTACGAACACTCCGGTTAAGCGCACTGATGACACCGGTGGTAACCGTATGAGAAAAACCGAATGGGTTGCCGATGGCGATGACGGTTTCGCCGATCATGAGATCTTCGGAATTTCCCATTTCAATCGCCGGCAGGTCTTCCTGGTTTCCAATTTTCAATACAGCCAGGTCCGAATCAGGATCCACACCCACGATTTGTGCCTGAAACTCCCGTTCATCCTTCAGGGCGACCGAGATTGATTCCGACTGGGTGACAACATGCGCATTGGTAAGTATGAACCCCCTTTTGCCATCGATGATGACACCGGAACCGAGGCTGGTTCGTTTCTCGCGGTGCTCTAAACCCGGATCATAAAAATCTTTAAAAAAGGAGTCGAAAAAGGGATTCATTCCAAGGTCGGAGAAGGGATTGCGTCGTGTCTGGACTTGATACTCGGAGCTGATATTGACAACAGCCGGGCCGATTTTTTCAATGGCACTCACAACAGCGTTCCTGCGGTCCAATTCATGGCTGTTGCCGGCAACCGGGAACCAGAGAAGAAACAAGAACACGCACAGAAACCGATTGAAGTATGAGGATAATTTTTGCATAATCGTTATTCGTGATTAAAATATACCGAAAATATGAGATGCTGCACCTTGTGAACATTCGCTATTTTCGAATAACATAAAAGGCTATATTTGAAACAGATTTCAGATCACTTGCAATATAATATTGAGAAAGACATATCATGACCCTGAAAACCATTCAAGACATCTTGCCCCTGGTGAATAAACCGAGTCGTTATTTGGGAACAGAAGTCAACACATGCAAAAAAGATTTGTCAAAGGTCCAGTTGAAAATCGCATTGGCGTTTCCGGACCTCTATGAAATCGGTACTTCCCACTTTGGCATGCAGATTCTGTATCACATTTTAAACCAACGTCGGAACATTGCTGCCGAGAGGGTCTTTTCACCGGCTGAGGACATGGAATCGTTGATGCGAGCGTCCAGCCTTCCCCTGGCGAGCCTGGAATCACGGTATCCCCTGAAACAATTCGATATCATAGGGTTCAGTCTTTTATATGAACTCAATTATACCAACATGTTAACGATATTGGACCTTGCGGGTGTTCCATTTTACGCATCACAAAGATCCGATTCGGATCCGGTGGTTATCGCAGGCGGTCCTTGTGCCAGCAACCCGGAACCCGTGGCGGATTTTTTCGATGCCATCGTGATCGGAGACGGGGAGAACGTCATTCTGGAGATGGCTGACGTCCGAATAAAAATGGCAAGTAAAGGCCGAGTGGACAAGAAAGCCCTCCTGAAAAAATGGTCGAGCCTGGAAGGCGTCTATGTACCGTCTGTTTTCCAGGTAGCGTACAATGAAAAGGGGCATCAGATTACACATCCCCTGAATGAGAGTTGCCCAACCGCATCTGGGCGGGTCAAGCGGGCCATTGTGAGTGATCTCAATCAAGCCCTGTTTCCGGACATGCCGGTGGTTCCCTACGGAAAGCCGGTTCATGATCGTTTACGCCTGGAGGTTTCAAGGGGGTGTACCAGGGGCTGCCGATTCTGCCAGGCCGGCATGATTTACCGCCCGGTCAGGGAGCGTTCCATGGATACAATACTGGATCTTACGGACAGGTGCCTTCAGAGTACCGGCTATGAAGACTTGTCTCTGCTCTCTCTGAGTACCGGCGATTACACCGGGATCTCTCCCCTGATAAACACGTTGATGCACAGATTTTCTTCACAACACATATCCGTTTCGCTTCCTTCTTTCCGGGCCGGAACACTGGGGCCCGAACTCATGCGGACGATTAAAAAGGTTCGAAAGACGGGATTTACCATAGCGCCGGAGGCGGGAAGTCAGCGGTTACGTGATGTCATCAACAAAAACATCACGACAGATGAAATCGTCGCGACCGTTCAGGATGCTTTCTCTGCCGGCTGGCGCGTAATCAAGCTTTATTTCATGATCGGGCTTCCAACAGAAACCCAAACCGATATACAGGGTATTGTGGATCTGGTAAAAAAACTGAGAAAAATAAAGAGCCCCAATGGCCGATATGGCAGGTTGAATGTAAGCGTCGCAACCTTTATTCCGAAGCCGCACACACCTTTTCAGTGGGCAACCCAGTTGTCCCTTGAAGAGTCCAGGACGCGCATTGAATGGCTGCGCTCGAAACTGCGACTTCCAGGTGTGAAATTTAAGTGGCAGAATCCAGAGGTCAGCTTTCTGGAAGGACTCTGGGCGAGAGGAGACCGGCGTCTATCCAGTCTTTTGGTAAGGGCTTTTGAAAAGGGTTGCCGGTTTGATGGGTGGAGCGATCGGTTTAATTTTGCCACATGGCAGACGTCCATTGCAGAATCGAAAATTGATATCGATTTTTATACGAGCCGGCAAAAAGACCTCGAAGAACCCCTTCCGTGGGATCATATCGATGTACGCGTTGAAAAAGCGTTTTTAATCAAAGAATGGATGGGTGCCTTAGAAGGTACCAAAACAGAAGACTGTCGCTGGCATTCATGCCAGCAGTGCGGTGTCTGTGATTTTGAAAGCATCTCACCGCATCTGTTCGAAGCGGCCGCAAAAACAGAACCCCTCCGGATAGACAAACCCGACGCCGCACCCCAAACAGCTTTCAGGAAACTGAAGTTGTTTTATTCAAAGAGAGAGGACACCCGGTTTTTCGGGCATCTGGAGTTGGTTAACATTATCAACCGGGCGTTTAGGCGGGCAGGTGTCGATCTGGTCTATTCTAACGGATTTCATCCAATGCCCAGGATATCCTTTGACGATCCGTTGCCCATGGGCATGGAGGGTGTCGATGAGTTTTTTTTCATTTCGGTGAAAAGCGATATCGCCTGTGACGAGCTGGTTCGAAGAACAAATCAGGAACTTCCCGAGGGACTTTTCATCAAAGGATGCGAAGTGGTAACCACCAAGCGGTCGGCCCAGGAACCCCCTGTGGATCATTATACGGTTACGCTCAAAGAGGGTGTATTTGATAAAAAACGGCTTGATCGGTTTGTAGAAAGCAGGCGAGTCGAATACGCGTTCACGAATAAAAAGGGCGTTTCCGGCACCATGGATCTTAAAGCCGGAATTTTAAATATTGATTTAGTTCAGCCGAACAGCATACAGTTAATGATTCAAAACCAGGGAGGAAAACGGATCAGGCCGGCGATGGTGTTAGGGCGGGTTTTTGCATTGCCGACGGAAGATATAAAACAGGCATCCATAATCAAAGGGGGCATTCATGTATAAAAAGATCGTCATCAATGTAGCTGAACACGAGACACGCGTGGCGCTGCTGGAAGATGGAACGATCGCGGAGCTTTTTATCGAGAGAAACGACGGCTTGGATATTGCTGGAAATATATATAAGGGAAGAGTGCAGCGGGTACTTCCAGGCATGCAGGCAGCTTTCGTGGATATCGGTCTGGACCAGGCGGCCTTTATATATGTGGATGATGTTTTAGGGGATAATCTCAAGGAAATAGAACGACTTTTTGAATCGTTAGACAGCGAAGATGAAGCACCTCTTTTAGAAGGCGGGACCTCCCAAGGAGCATTTGTTTCAAAATCAACCAATATCGAGGAGTTGATTACGGAAGGACAGGAACTTCTGGTCCAGGTGGTCAAATCACCCATGGGAACAAAAGGCGCCCGGATTTCTTCCTATCTTTCGCTTCCTGGTCGTTTCCTTGTCCTGATGCCAACTTCCAACCATATAGGCATTTCACGGCGAATCGAGGACAACGTTGAAAGAGATCGACTCAAAGAGATGGTAAGCGCCTCGAGAATTGACAATCTTGGCTACATCGTGAGGACGGTTGCCGAGGGGATTCAACAGGAAAAACTGTCTTATGAAATGGGTTTTCTTAGAAACATTTGGGCCGGCATCAAAAAAAAATACGAAACAGCGTCTTGTCCAAGCATGATTCACCAGGAACTTTCGGTAAGTCTTCGTGCCGTCAGGGACCTTCTCATCCAGGATGCGGAGAGGCTCGTTATCGACTCACGGGAAGGGTACGAATCGATTCTTTCTTTCCTGGATACGTTAATGCCGAGTTTAAAGGAGTCCGTGGAATGTTACGACGGAACCGAGTCGATTTTTGAAGCCTACAACCTGGAAGGCGATATCTCGCGGGCACTCAAGCGAAAAGTCTGGCTAAAATCAGGCGGGTATATTGTTATCGAGCAAACAGAAGCGCTGGTCGCCATCGATGTAAACACCGGTCGGTATGTGGGCAAATACAATCTGGAAGAAACGATTACCAAAACCAACCTTGAGGCGGTCAAAGAAATTGCCTATCAGGTTCGATTAAGAGATATCGGTGGTATCATTGTCATCGATTTTATAGATATGGAAAAAATATCCAACCAGGAAAAAGTGTTTAATGCTTTGACGGAGGCGCTGAAAAAAGATCGCAGCAAGACCCATGTGCTCCCCATGTCTGAAATGGGACTCCTCCAGATGACACGCAAACGCGTAAGAAAGCCGCTAACGAGGCTACTTTGTGAGCCCTGTAGCTACTGTGACGGTGAGGGATATATCGTTTCCAGAAAAACAATCAGCTATAATATATACCGGGCCGTTCTGAAAGAGGCCGGAAATATGATGGGAGTCCGGTTTACGGTACGGGTGAATCCGGAGATCGCTGAGTTGCTTTACGGTGAAGAGAACACGCTGATCAGTTCCCTTGAAAGAAAGATCGGAAAACGTGTCGCTATTTACCCAAACCCAAAATTTCACATGGAAGAATATGATATCCTGGAGAGCATGGGACCTTAAAAAGGTATGCAATTTCATATTGTTTTATTTACGGTTTAAGAAAAAAGCCCTGTTGACAAATAAAAAGATATATGATCTTATTTTTAGGTTAAACATGTCGGAATAAAAAAACTTATCACAGAGGTAAAATAAAATGAAACGAACGTACCAGCCAAGCAAGATTAAACGTGCCCGAACGCATGGCTTTTTACATCGGATGTCCACGAAGGCAGGAAGAAGAATTGTCAACAGGAGACGGCAAAAGGGTAGAAAACGGTTAAGCGCCTAGGCGCCATCCTTATACCCACTAACAGATTTGTCAGAAAGGATTTATCAACAGGTTTAAAACGTTTGTTTGGCGGAACAAGAGCACCGATTGGTTACGGGAATTTTTCTGTTGAGCGACAACGCATATACCAAAGCAGATAGGCTGCGAAAACGAAGCGAATTTGTTCAGGTCTCTCAACAGGGTAGAAAAGTGCAGAACAGGTACTTTATTGCCTGTTACTGCCCCGGTCAAAACAGCGCATCGAGAATTGGTATCACCGTAACCAAGCGGGTCGGGAAAGCAGTCACAAGGAACAGGATTAAAAGAATCGTTCGCGAACACTTCCGGTTAAACCGGAAGTGCACTCAACCGTATCTTGATATCAATGTTATCGCGAAGAAAGAAGCAGTGGATTTAACATCTGAGGAAATGTTTCATTCCTTAAATGGTTTGTTTGAGAAGATCAAGAGGGCTTGTTGTCATTAAGTATCTATTTCTCATCCTTATAAAAGCATACCAATATACGATATCTCCGGTGTTGGGTCCAGCTTGCCGATTTTCACCCAGTTGTTCCAAGTATTCCTATGAGGCGATAGCGCGATATGGAACGGTAAAAGGCCTGTCCCTTTCGATCAGGCGGATATTGAAATGCCATCCATATCATCCAGGTGGAATAGATCCCGTTCCCTGATCGGTTCCCGTGCAGGTGGTTATTCGCGCCCATTTTCGTAGCTTTCCACACGCTTTATTCCCCAGCTAACCTGTTTGTGAAACTTCAACCGGAGTGCTTTCCGTTCGTTGTAGGCAGAAAACCGACCAGTAGGAGAAGATAATGGAGCAAGCTCGTGTATTGATTGCAATCGTGCTGTCATTTCTTGTGTTTTTTTTGTGGAATTTCTTTTTCGTCGAGAAACAGACACCTGAGACACCGATAGCAGAGACCGCAGTCCAGAAAACCGAAAAAGAAATAGCGGCCCATGCGGAAGCACCTGTCAATAAAGCTGTGGAAGAAAAACCCGTGGAGCCCTATGTGGCAGAGGCGCCCGTTGGTTCACAAAAAACGCTGCCCCGGATGATTACGGTTGAGTCACCCTTGTATTCGGTGGCCATTAACGAGAAGGGCGCCGTATTTCAGAGCTATGTTTTGAAAGAATTCAGGGAAAGTATTGCCCCGGATGCCGCCTATAAAGAACTGATCCCTCCGGCCGCCAGCCGTGACATGCTTAGGATATCCCTGGC
Organism: Deltaproteobacteria bacterium; assembly: GCA_003647375.1. The sequence goes on along the minus strand of QMMS01000049.1, from coordinate 13,284 downwards.
CGGAAAGAGCATTCCCGGCCTGGAAGACGCCACTTTTTCCGCCGAAGAAGCTCCGGACACGCTCAGGGTTGTAGACACGGAAAAGGAAATTGTTTTTACATGGCGCTCTGATGCCGGCGTTCTGATTGAAAAGCGATACACGTTTACACCTGAAAGTTACCTTATCCAGCTGACAGTCGACATCAAAAACGGATCTGACCGGCCGATTATTGACAAGGTTATCCTGGGTATTAAAAATGATTCCGATACCGAAAAGGGTGGGTATTCCTTCGAGGGCCCCTGTGCCCTGATTGATGGTAAGCTTGAACAGATCAAGAAAAAGAAAATCAAAGACAAGAGCGAATATCCTGGTGAAATCAAGTGGTTAGCGATTGTGGACAGATATTTCATGAAGAGTATAGTTCCGTTGGATGACACCAAGGGCGTAATGAAACTCTCCCTGGACAGCGAGGGGATCTTGGGTAGCCGTTTCATCGGGCTGGAAAACACGATTCAATCAGGGACCCAGAAGCGCTTTGCCTACGAGATATTTTTCGGCCCGAAAAGCATGCAGGTTCTCAAGGACGTCGGCCACGATCTCAGTAAGGCCATTCATTTCGGTATGTTCGACATAATCGCAAAACCGCTTCTATGGTTCATGAATTTCATCTACGGCAGGGTTCCCAACTATGGTATTGCCATTATTGTCCTGACCATATTGACGAAAATTCTGCTCTGGCCGCTTGGATCAAAGAGCTATAAGTCCATGAGCGAAATGAAGCGCTTGCAACCGCTGATGGCAGAGATAAGAGAGAAACATAAAGATGACAAAAAGATGATGAACCAGGAAATCATGTCATTGTACAAAACCTACAAAATCAACCCCATGGGTGGATGTCTTCCCATGGTCCTGCAAATACCCGTCTTTTTTGCACTTTACCGAATGCTTTATCAGGCTATCGAGCTTCGCCACGCCCCTTTCTTTTTGTGGATTAACGACCTGTCTGCCCCGGATCGTCTGTTCCATTTCTCCTTTTCGATACCATTTATGCAGCCGCCGTATGGTATACCTGTGTTGACGGTCATTATGGGCGCAACGATGTTGTTGCAGCAGAAAATGTCCCCGCCGCCCGGAGACCCGACTCAGGCAAAAATGATGATGCTCATGCCTATCGTCTTTACGGTAATTTTCATCAATTTTTCTTCAGGGCTTGTGCTCTACTGGCTGATTAACAATATCCTATCGATTGCACAGCAGACCTACATTCAGAAAAAATATGCATAAAAGGAAGGAAGACCATGTCCCCTGTCTTAGAATTTGAAAGTAAAAGCGTGGAAGAAGCGGTTCAAAAAGCAAGCCAGGAGCTGAACATTCCACCCAACAAACTTGCCCATGACATCATCTCCTACGGGTCAACCGGTATCTTTGGTTTGGTCGGTTCTAAAAAAGCAAAAATAAGAGTGGTTGTTCCTGATGACCTGGAAATAGAAACGGCAGATACTGTCGCTGAAGAGATTGATAAAGATTGCGAAGAAGTCATTGCGATTGTGGACGAGGCTTTTGGAAAAAAATGCGCGAACAAGGTGTCGGAAGAAAACGCCGAACTTGGAAAAGAAGTTTTGCAGAAAGTGGTCGATTTCATTACCATTGATGCGGCTATTTCCGTGACCCAGAACGATGGGAGACTCGTTTACGAGGTGTCCGGAGGGAACACAGCTGTCCTAATCGGAAAAAGAGGCCAGACATTGGAAGCGATGCAGCACCTCGTGGAAAAAATAATCAACAAGCAGAACGAACAGCGTATTCGTGTTGAAGTCGACATAGAAGGATATCTTCAAGCCCAGCGTGAACGGCTCGAAAAACTGGCATTACGGTTAGGTGAAAAAGTGAAAAAAACCGGAAAGCCCGTTATGGCCGGTCAGTTCAATGCACATGACCGCAGAATCATCCATATCGCGCTGAAAGAGGACCGAGACGTACGCACACACAGTGTTGGAGACGGATATTATCGTAAGTTAAAAATTTATCCAAAAAGAAAACGAAAAATGAACCCATCATAGACCACAAAAAATATTCATGAAAAGCACCACAATAGCTGCCATCTCAACACCTTTCGGAAACGGTGGCATCGGTATTATTCGGCTTTCCGGGAACCGTTCCGTCCATATTGCAACCTCCCTGTTTCAAAGAACGCATAAACATGAAAAATCCGAGGTTACCCGGCAGGAAGAACTGTTTGTGTCTCACCGCTTTTATCATGGAAAAATTCTCGACCCCGACACCCGGGAAATTATTGATGAAGTAATGGCCGTGGCCATGCTGGAACCAAGATCATACACCCGAGAAGATGTCGTCGAAATTCACTCGCACTCAGGCCCTGTCGTACTCGGAAAAATCTACGAAAAGGTTTTAGATGCCGGTGCCGTTATCGCCGAACCAGGGGAATTTACGAAGCGCGCCTTTCTCAATGGCAGAATTGATTTGACACAGGCGGAAGCCGTTGTGGACATAATCAATGCAAAAACAGGTACGGCACTAAAGATTGCAAATCGGCAACTGGCCGGGGAGCTCACCGAAAAGGTTGTCAGTATCAGGAAAGCATTGCTTGACATACATGCTCTGCTTGAAGCCACAATTGACTTTCCCGACGATGTCCAGGATGATATTCAAAACGAATCGATGTTGGGACAACTGGAACAGGGGGTTCTTCAAAAAATAGAACAACTGCTTAGCGACTATGAGCAAGATCATTTTTACAGAGACGGCGTCAAGATGGCTGTCATCGGGCGGCCCAATGTTGGAAAATCGAGTCTGATGAATCGACTGATCCAAAGAGACAGGGCCATTGTCACGGCGGTGCCCGGGACAACCCGGGATGTCATTGAAGAAACGTTACACATCAAAGGCCTTCCGGTTGTTATCATGGATACGGCCGGACTTCACGAAGCTCAGGGTGAAGTTGAAAAAATCGGCATCAAAAAGACGCGACAGACCATCAAAGATGCTGATATTATTCTTTTAATGGTTGATAACAGTGAACCGCTGCATCCCGAAGATTTTACAATTTATCGTGAAATAGCAGAAAAGAAACATATCATTGTTCAGAACAAAAATGATTTGCCTTCCGGAAACGACTGTTTAAATTTGTCAGGAACCAGTCAACCGCATCTTTGTTTGAAAATATCAGCCCTTACCGGGACACATATCGAGGAACTCAAAGAGATGATATGGAAGGTAATTTCAGGCGAAATCGGTATTGACAGGAAAGTGGGTATCGTTCCTAATTTGCGTCATAAACGCGCACTGGAGAAATGTTTGGTTTCCTGTAGGCGCGCCGGGCACGCCATGATAAAGACAATGCCGGAGGAAATGGTTGCGATGGACATCATGGAAGCCATCGACCGGCTGGACAGCCTCCTCGGCGACCACTATCGGCCTGATGTTCTCGATCAAATATTCAGCCGATTCTGTATTGGAAAATAATGTTTCACGTGAAACAAATGCTATATCTGAAAATGATGTTTCACGTGAAACAAATAACAAGGAGTCAACGATGAACCTGGAGCCCTATTTTAAACAATATGAAGCGTTATTGAAGACGGCAGATGATATTTTTAGTAAAGTAAAGAATGAATATCCCGGGGAAGTCAAGTGCAAGCAGGGTTGTGCGGATTGCTGTTATGCACTTTTCGACGTGACCTTAATTGAAGCGCTCTATATCAAACACCACTTTGAAAAATGCTTTGAAGGGGTGGAAAGAGAAAAGCGCGTTGAGGTCGCCAGCAGAATAGACCGCCGGCTATATAAACTTAAACGAAAAGCCAATAAGGACCTGGAAGCAGGCCGGGAAGAAGGGGATATTTTACAGGATCTGGCCGGGAAGAAGGTGCAATGTCCCCTCTTGAATACTCAGAACCGATGTGATCTATATGAATACAGGCCTATCACGTGCAGGCTTTACGGCATACCGACCTCTATCGCCGGAGAGGGACACACCTGCGGCCTTTCGGGTTTTTTGAAAGGCGTGGCATATCCAACCGTGAAACTTGACATCATTCAGAATAAACTTTTCGAGCTCTCTGCAGAACTGGTTGTCTCTATTCAGTCCCGGTATTCCAGGATGGGTGAAATGCTGGTACCGTTATCCATGGCCTTGTTGACCGAATACGATGATGCCTATCTTGGTGTCAAGGGGGCCGAAGAAGCACATTGCGATCCAAAAACAGAAGAGAAGTGATTGGTCGCCTGTTCCAAGAAGGGATGTGAAATTTCAGGGTTAGGGCAAAGGGGATTCGCATGAACGATTCATTTCACCAGGAGACAGAGAGAAAAAAAGCTATTTTTGACGCCATGTCACCACGCCGCCAACGGTATATCCTGAAAAGGGGTTACGACAAATGGGACCCGTTTCAAGAACCAAAAGACCCCATCGATATTCGTAAGGATAAAAGTAAGCGTACAGCTCAAATGCTGGTTCGAGAATTTCTGCAAATAAAGGGCCAAGGAAGTTACAGCCCGGCCTACAGCAGGGGGGTTCTGGAAATTAGTCTTGGCCTTGTCAATGAAGATGACCGGTTTCTGGGGATGTATGAATTTTCCTGCTGGTACCGGGATCTTCTGATACGTGAAGGATACGAAAAGTAAAATCGCTGCGCGCTTTTACGAATCCCCTTTTCGGAGTAACCGGAACGTTATTTTGACAAATGCTATAAATCCAGAGTGTACGTTTCTCCTAATGCTTCGGCATTCGCTCATGCGAGAGAATGCTCGCTGATAAAAGAGCGTATGGCCAGGGCTGTTTCCGCTGGTTTTTCCATGGGAACAAAGTGACTGGTGTTTTTGAAACACCGGACCTGGGCCTGGGGGAGCTTTGATTGAAAACGCTTGACAGCTCCGGGTAGAAAGGTATCTGACTTTTCACCATAAAGAACGAGAACAGGTTGCTGGATCAAAGGAATATATCGCCAGAGATCATGGGGATATACGGCAAAACATCTGGCTTCCCATGCTGGAGCACAAGATAGTCTGATTTGACCATCGCCAATCTCCTGAGTGCCATCTTCAATATACGCCTCCAGAAAACCTTCTTCCCACGTTTTAAACATTCCTTTGTTCTGGTAGGCCTTGAAAAGGGTTTGTCGATCTGGCCAAGTGCCATTTCTTTTGGCAGCTCTGGCGACGATGGGGAGATATCGAATGAGCCGAGTATGCTTAGCTAGGTAAACCTTCCACATGGCGGAAAACGGGAGAATTGTCGGGTCGATAAGGATGAGGGCGTGGATGAGCTCAGGCCTCTGCAAGGCCAGGAGCATACTGATGACCGCGCCCCTGGAGTGACCTATAGCGATGATGGGTTCCTGAAAAGAAGAAAGAAAAAAATCCAAATCGTCAACAAAGGTGTCCCAGTTCTGAAGTTTGCGAATGTCTGCAGGTGCAGTGGTTTTGCCGTGGCCCCGGTCATCCATGCCGATGACACGCATATTCTCCTTGATCCGGCTTACAAGCGGGGTATAGCTGTGGGCGCATAATCCTGTGGCATGTGAGAAATGAGCCAGGGGACCGTTTCCGCCCCAGTCAATGTAATGAAAGGAACCGTTTTTACCATCAAAGGTTTGGTCTTTCTTCATTTTTGATAACCCACTGCCGGATTTGTGGAACTACGCGGTCGTTCCAGTCATTGGTGACACGCATTTTAATAAACCGTTCAAAGAGCATATCGATAAACTGCAGGATTGTTTCAAGCAAATAGACTTTTTCCAGCAGCGCACCTTCTACATCATCCAAAGACTCTATGGGACCGGTTGTGGACATCTTCATTGTGGAAACTGAAAGACTTTCGCCCTTGAGGTTGAATTCCCATGTCATTCCAGTCGATTTGGCTTCCAGGGAAAGCTCTGTAACGAGTGAGCCCTGCCGGAGAGGCAGTATGCCGGCTTCGAAATTGGCATAATCACCCTTGATGGTGACCTTTTCGGCGTGATCCTCCCGGGGATTTTCCAGGACGATGCGTTTTCCAAGAGATAGAACAATGGGTGGAGGATCGGATTGCCCCAGCCGGTGCCCGTCGGTTTCGATAAGATACCAGAGCCATGTCAGGAATTCGTGGCCGAGAAACTTATAGTGATTATAAGCGGTTGCAATGTCAAGCATCGGTTTACCTCAGTATTTTCGTGGGTGATAGGGTTGTGAGCAGGTCGAGATCAAAACCGGACATGCCAGGAGACGATTCTGCAAACGTGAAGGGAAAAATTCGTGTCAGAACCAGCCCGAAAGACGTTTTGAAAAGAGTTTCAAGCTCTTCGTTGGGCCCTTTGAGATGGGTAAAAAACCAGACAAGGGACGCCTCATAGTTCCATAGAACATTGTAGATGTTCGGCGTCGCAGGAATCCTAAGCCCCAAAAGGCTGAGGACGTTTTCCTTGATCATCTTTTTTTCATTTCTGGAGAGGAATTCCCGACCGCTGGCTTGGCATTTTTTGGCAATTTCGATGGCCATATATTTTTGAACCAGCTTGGAGGGGATGGTTTTTTTGTCGATTCTCAATGAATAAACGAAATAGTTTCCGTAAACAAATGAAGAGCCCTCGAAGCTGGGTGTAAACGGGTCCTGGAAAGAGGTCCAGCCCGCAGATTGGGCGGATTCGATGTCGTCGATGTCGGGAAGCATATTTTTTTTCAAACCGAGATAAACAGCATCGGTTATGGGATCATCTAGTTTGCCATTGACCCGGTACCGGGTGATGGAAATGGCGTTGGAAAGTAGGCTCATAAAAAAGACTCCTTTATTTAGACCTGCAAAGGTTGTCTGAAATGCAGGTGGCTTCTCATTCCCTTGGACAGACGGAACAGCGGCACAGGAAAAGCAACTATTATTAATTATATCAATTGGTTAAGCATAGGCAATGCAAGACACTATTTATACCGCCTGGGAAACAAGGATACAAGAGAAAAAATGAATGGGCGCGCAACAAGCATCATGGCGGAGGAACCCGGGGCAACCGTCATCTCTTTTGGACGGTACCCGGTAACCAACCCTACCGCTGAAATGAAAGAGGCAGACATGTGCATGCGCCTTCAATGGAGGGGGCAACAAAGGCCGCATGGTGTTTTGGCTTACGTTAATAGTCCGGATCCCACCACATATTCCCGGTATTCGGTGGGTCTTTCCTGGTAGATGTCCAGCATGGCCTCCAGATTTTTCCGCTCCATGTTTTCTTTCCATGAATACCAGCTGTCGAGGGTCTGCCAGGTGCCGATAACCATCATGTTTTCAGGCTCATCCGGTACCCTCATTGTCAAACCGGAAATATACCCAGGCTGGTTCATGGCAAGGGATCTTAACTGGTTGAGAAGGGAAAGAATCTCTTTTTCGTTACCGGATTTAAACTGTCTTTCAATCAAAATCTTGGCAAGCATATGAAAACCTCCTTAAGCTAAAAAACTCCACAAGATACCAGCGCATATAGCCGATCCGATGACGCCCGATGAATTGGCGGCCATGGCATGCATGAGCAGGTAATTGCTGGGATCTTCTTTCTGACCCACCAGGTGGACTTCTCTGGCAGAACCTGGAACTGCGGATACGCCGGCGGCGCCGAGAAGAGGGTTAATCTTGGATTTCGTGAACAGATTCATAAACTTTGCAAAAAGAATTCCCGATGCCGTGGCGATACTGAAAGCAACGGCGCCGAGAACAAAAATGCCTACTGACTTGGGGTTTAGAAAAACATCTCCCTGGGTACTGGCACCCACCGTCAACCCCAGAAAAATGGTGGCCGTATCGATGATTGAGGAGGCGGCTGTCTTGGCAAGGCGGTCGACCACACCCGACACTTTCATAAGGTTGCCAAAGAAAAAGGTTCCCAATAACGGAATCGATGCCGGTGCTAAAAAGCAGCACAGGATTACGCCGATAACGGGAAACAGGAGCAGTTCTTTGCGCGTCACCGTTCTTTCGATGTCCGGCATTTTTATGAGGCGTTCTTCCCTGGTCGTCAGAAGTCGCATGATGGGCGGCTGGATGATGGGGATCAGGGCCATGTAGGAATAAGCGGCAATGGCGACAGGCCCAATCAGATGGGGCGCCAGCTTGGCTGTTAAAAAGATGGATGTAGGCCCGTCGGCACCACCGATAATGGCGATGGAGGCGGCTTCCTTGGGAAGAAATCCAAAGGCAAGGGCGCTTAAGAGCGTGAAATATATACCCATCTGGGCAGCTGCACCCAGCAGCATGAGCTTGGGACGCACCAGCAGCGATGAGAAATCGGTCATGGCACCCAGACCTAAAAATACAATAGACGGATACAGACCGCTGGTGACGCCGAAATAGAGATAGTGAAGTACACTGTTTGATTCGTAGATGCCCAGCCCAAAGCCTTTGAAAAAGGGGATGTTTCCGACGATGACACCAAAGCCGATGGGCAGCAACAGTAAGGGTTCATATTTCTTGCCGATGGCCAGGTAAACAAACGTGCAACCGACCACGAGCATGATCAGTTGACGAGGGTCTGCCAGATAATAACCGGTGTTGGTTAGAAATTGAATAAATAAGTCCATGAAATTAACCTTTTCGATCGTCCTATTGGTGTTTCCAGATGAAGAGACCTTCCCCGGCCGGAACCAGATAACCTTGTTCTCTTAATGAACGAATGGTCAGGTGCGGGTGTGGGTCGTCATGGTGAACGAAGATCTGAAAGAGTGCTGTTAAGTCAAAGGGATCTCCGATTTCCTTTGTGAGCGGCTGAAATTGTATCAATGTTTCGCTCAGGTTCGCAAGGGGTTGCAGTACCGGCTGAGATTCCGGAATAGATGCCTGGTCCAGGGCAGTTTTTTTCTGTGATTTTCGATCTTTTCGACCGTCAACCATATCGATAATCCGATGAAGCTGGGATATGATGAAAGACAGCACGGAGAGGCCTATCATGACAATGATGGCGCCGGTGACGGCCATTGCCCACCCGTTGTGGGCCTGAATTGCTTCGAGTCCGTACACGTTTTGTACCTCCTTAGTTTATACAAATGATCGTGTAATCTTAGGAAAGCTCTACACCGCAATATTTTGTTATGTCAACAACAAAGCAAGAAAAGGTTCGTTTTGGAACCATCAAGTGGTTGACTTCGGCAAGAAGACTATCGTATGAATGCTTTTTAACATTTTTGGTTTTATAAGCAGAGAGAAGGTGTTGGGCCAATGCATGCATTTCCGTATGACTGATAGGTCCGAAAAAATAAGAACCCATTCAAATAAATTGAAAAGGAGCGGAATCATGAAACGCGTTTATCGCCTATTGGTTGTCTGTCTTTGCCTGCTGCTATCTGTCGGAGTTGCGGTTGCAGATGAAAAAAAACTCAAGGCCGGATTCATTTATGTGGGTCCGGTGGGAGACTATGGGTGGTCTCATGCCCATGACGTCGGTCGAAAGTTTGCCGAGACAAAGCTGCCCTGGCTTGAAACCGTTTTTATCGAATCGGTGGCTGAAGCCGATTCGGCCAGAATCATCGATCGATTTATCCAGGAAGAGAACTGCGATGTTGTTTTCACAACATCCTTCGGATACATGGACGACACGATTAAAGCCGGCAAGAAATACCCCGGCAAACACTTCATGCATTGTTCCGGATTTAAGCAGACCGAGAACGTCGGCACCTATTTCGGCGATCTTTATCAGACATATTATTTGAACGGTCTTATGGCCGGTGCCATGACAAAGAGTAATAAAATCGGATATGTTGCCGCATTTCCAATCCCTGAACTCATTCGGCATATCGATGCATTTGCCCTCGGCATCAAGGAGTCCAATCCAGACGCCAAAGTTCATGTCAAATGGATCTATGCCTGGTACGGCCCGGACAAAGCCAAAGAGGCTGCGGAATCCCTCATTGCCGAGGGATGTGATACGCTTGCCTTTACGGAAGATACCCCCGCCGTGATTGAAGTCGGCCAGGAGCACACCGAAAAGGGAAAACAGATCTATACATACAGCCATTACAGTCCCATGCAGCCCTACGGTGTTGATTCGGTGGTTTCCGGACAACTGGCGGACTGGGGTGTCATGTATGTTAAAATCCTCAAGGACCTCTATGATGGTACCTGGACCGGTAAGGACTATTGGTGGCTGGTCAAAGAAAAGGCCGCTATACTGGGTGGATCCTTTGATAGCATCGTCAACAAGAAGTTCGAGGGTGACCTGAAATCCATCATGCTCGACAGCAAGGATTTTGGAAAAATTTCCGCCTACGACCTGGTGGTCAAACGATACGAACAGATGAAACAGGGTCCGGGAGTTTTCGATCCGTTTGAAGGACCCATTAAGGACAGCACCGGCAAGCTTCAGATTGAAAAGGGTGAGCGGGCATCAAAGGGAGATCTGCTCAGTATCATGTATTACGTGGACAACGTCGCGGGCAGCATTCCCAAATAGAGCTCTTTTAAAAAAGAAAATGGGGGTTGGCCATTGGCAGCCCCCATTTTCTTTCGGACCGACAAACAAAAAGTATGTGTAATGAAGAAAATCGAACACTTGGAAATGGTCGACATTTCAAAAGCGTTCAATGGCATTCCGGCCAATGACCGGATACGTCTCTCTGTAGGATCCGGGGAGATTCTGGGGTTGCTGGGCGAGAACGGCGCCGGCAAAACCACGCTGATGAATATCCTTTACGGTCTGTATCAACCGGATTCGGGTGACATCAGGATAAATGGAGAGCCCGTTAAAATTCGATCTCCGTTGGAATCGATTCAGCTGGGGATCGGTATGGTCCACCAGCATTTCATGCTCATTCAGAATCATACCGCCGGTGAGAACATCGCTCTTGGTTACAAACAGACCCCTTTCTTTTTCCCCCAGAAAAAAATCAACGACAGCATTGTTCACTTTTCCAGAAAGTTCAACCTCGTCATCGATCCGCAGAAAAAAGTCTGGCAGCTTTCCGCCGGCGAACAGCAACGGATCGAAATCATCAAGACCCTCTTTAATGGTGCGGATCTTCTGATCCTGGACGAGCCGACTTCCGTGTTGACCCCCCAGGAAATAAAAGACCTGTTCGTCATTCTCGAAAAGATGAAGGCCGAGGGACATCTGATCATTTTGATAAGTCACAAGCTGGATGAAATCATGATGCTTTGTGACCGTGTAACCGTTCTGAGCAAAGGGAAAGTTGTCGGTAACGCGGATACCAAAGATGTCGACAAAAAAACGCTGGCCCGGATGATGATTGGCCGGGATGTTCTTTTTAACATTGAAAAAGAGGAGATGCCCAAAAGCAGAGAAGTGCTGAAAGTCAGCCATCTCTGCGTTGTCGGTGACAAAGGGTCTCCCATGGTAAAGGATATTTCGTTCAATATTTATCAAAATGAAATATTCGGGATCGCAGGTGTTTCCGGAAATGGACAGAGGGAGCTGGTGGAAGCTATCACCGGTCTCAGGAAAAGCGGTACCGGATCCGTGCACATCAATGGCCGGGATATCACCAATGTGTCTCCCAGGGTTGCCTACGACAGCGGTATCTCCCATGTGCCGGAGGAACGTATCAAGTTCGGCATTGCACCGGGGTTGTATCTTTATGAGAACGCGATTCTCAAACAGCACCACCTTGACAAATACACCAAACACAAATTTTTGGCATATAAAAGCGTCAAGAATCATGCCAGCCGTCTTGTTAAGACGTTTCAGATCATGGCACCCTCGATTCAGGTTCAGACAAAAAACCTTTCCGGTGGAAACATTCAAAAATTGATCCTGGGACGTGAAATCAGCGAATCTCCCCCCCTGCTGGTGGCATCTCATCCAACATACGGACTGGACGTGGGTGCGACGGAGTATCTTCGCAAACAGCTGCTGAAACGACGGAAAGAGGGTGGAGCCGTGCTGCTGGTATCTGAAGATCTGGAAGAAATCTTTGAACTCTGTGACCGGATTGCCGTGATTTTTCAAGGTGAATTCATGGGAATTCTGAATGCCAACGATTCACGCCTGGCGGATATGGGCATGATGATGACAGGGGCTACTCGAATTGAGCCAACTCTCTACCCAAGCGTATGCAACGATGGGATCTAAAAAGCAAACGTTATAGGAGCCGCAAAGCGGGTTATGATGTTGAGGATCAACGTAACGGACAGAATGAAGGTCACGCCCAAAACATCGGCGTTGACGCTGCTGGTATCATTGGGGGCAGGCATGCTGACCATCGGGCTTATTTTTCTGCTTTCCGGTGTAAACCCCTTTTATGCTTTTTACAAAATTTTTTCCGGCTCGTTTGGTAGTTTTTACGGAATCAAGGAAACCATCACAAAGGCCATTCCCCTGATTCTCATCGGCGGCGGTCTGGCCATGGCTTTCCGGGCCAAATTCTGGAATATCGGAGCGGAAAGTCAGCTGCTCATGGGAGCGATTTTTGGTACCTGGGTGGGGCTCACCTGGGGTCAACACCTGCCGTCCGTAGTTATTGTGCCGCTGATGTTTCTGGCCGGTTTTGCAGGGGGGGCACTGTGGGGAATGATTCCGGCTATTTTGAAGATTAAATACGCTATCAACGAAGTGATTTCAACGTTGATGATGAATTACATTTGCGCCGAGTTCCTGATCTTTCTGATCGTGGGCCCCTGGAAGGGCAAGACAAAATTCGGGTTTCCCTACACGGACGACCTGCCGGCTTCGGCGACACTGGGTCTATTACCCGGGTCCAGGATTCACTATGTTACCCTGTTGTTGGCCATCATTTCGGTTATCCTGCTGGCCGTGGTTCTCTACAGGACTCGTTTTGGGTATGAAGTCAGGGTCATTGGAGAAAATCCGGAGGCCGGGAGGTATGCCGGCATCGATTTTTTCAAGACAACCCTGATTATCATGGCTATCAGCGGTGGAATGGCCGGGCTCGCAGGTGTGGGAGAGGCCGCGGGCATCCACCACTATTTGAGTTATCCCACCAGCATATCCTCGGGCTACGGGTACACGGCCATAATTGTGGCATGGCTGGCCAAGCTGAACCCGCTTTATGTCATCCTTTCGGGCATCTTTTTTTCCGGCATCCTGGTGGGTGGAGACGCCATTCAAATATCCCTCGGTCTGCCGGCTGCAACCGTGGAAGTCTTTAATGGAACACTGCTCGTGTTTCTTATCATGGGAGAGTTTTTCCTTAAAAACAAGGTGAGGTTCATCTGGTTTAACCCTAAAATTTCATGATATTCGGGACATATTTAGGAAACAGGGTATGATTTATGGAAGATATCATCATTTCTGTTGCTCAACGTACATTGGTCGCCGGTACCCCCTTGCTCTTGGGTACTATCGGAGAGATCATCTGTG